>NZ_QSQJ01000015.1:0-75090 GCF_003436715.1 Prevotella sp. TF12-30
ATACACCCCCAAACGGCCGTTCTCGGACGGGCTGGGGGGGGTGATTCTGAACCTTCCTGAAACATAAAGACAAAAAACAAAAAGCTTGGAATCACGAATGCGATTCCAAGCTTTTTTCATTAATTTCATTGGGGGTTAGCCTCATGCAGCTAATTTCATTGAGGGTTAAGCCTCATGCTGTCTTACACCCATACGAGCCTCTACTACGTTTACCACGTAGTCGCCGAGCTTCTCGCATTCCTGGATGATATCCATATACATGGTACCGATGGCATAGGTGTAGAGATGGTTGTTTACATCGTTGATGTTCTGACTCTTCAACTGGTTGCGATAGTTGTTGATCTCGTTCTCGATGTTGAAAGAGAGGTTGGCATCATTATCTACCTTATGCCCCACCAGGGTGATGTTCATCTGGGTGAGGGCATTATCTGTAAGCTCCATCATCTGGTGCATGTGCTCATACTGAGAAGGAATGAAGTCTTCCTTGCCACGGATGCGGCGGTTGAGGGTGCGGGCAATGTTGAAACAGCTGTCACCGATACTCTCAATCTCTGAAATCTCACGCAGCATGGCGCGGATCTTCGCCTTGGTCTCATCAGAAAGATGAGAATCGCTCACCTGGTCGAGATACTTCGCAATCTCAATCTCCATGTTGTCGGAGATTCCCTCGTATTTCTCGATGCGGGTATAGAGCTTGATAAACTTGTCGTCGTTGGTCTCGCCCAGGAGCTCCTTCACCATACCGAACATACGCTGGATGCGCTCGGCGAAACAGTGGATCTCCTTCTGAGCCTCCAATACTGAGATTTCCGGAGTCTTCATGATACCACTCTGGATGAAACGCAGACGGAAATCATCTTCGTCGGCATTCTTCTTAGGACGGATAATCTTGCATACCAGCTTCTCTATCTGTGGGATAAACCATACCAGGATAAAGGTGTTGGAGAGGTTGAACGTGGTATGGAAGGCGGCGAGCACGAAGGAAAGCTTGGCTGCATTGGCAACGAAGTGGGGATCGCTCTTTTCCATGGCATCGTCGAAACCTACCCAGCCGCAAACCAGATGGATGAACGGACGGAATACGCAGAGTATCCACAGCACACCGAAGATGTTGAACACCATGTGCGCCATCGCCGCTCTTCGTGCCTGCGTGTTGGCGGTGAGTGCTGCCACGTTGGAAGTTACGGTGGTACCGATGTTCTCACCCATCACGAGCGCAATACCCTGATAGATAGGTAGTACGCCGGTAGAACAGAGAATCATCGTAATCGCCATGACGGCAGCCGAACTCTGCACACACATGGTCAGGATACTACCAATGATCAGAAAGGTGATGGTGGTCTGGAAGCTGTGGGGGTCGAAGCTGGAGAAGAACTCCAGAACCGGCTGGTTATGAGCCAGATCCATGTCGATACCGGTTTGGCGAAGTGTACCCAAGCCGAGGAACATAAAGGAGATACCGAAGATGAAGTCACCTATGATCTTGCGCTTCTTGCTATAGATGAGGATGATGGCGATGAAGAACGCCAGCCACACAAAGTCGGTGATGTTGAATGAGAATCCTGCACTCATGATCCAGGCGGTGAGCGTGGTACCGATATTGGCACCCATGATAACCGAAATAGCCTGGGCAAGGGTGAGGAGACCGGCATTTACGAATGATACCGTCATCACTGTCGTAGCAGTAGAAGACTGTACGGCAGCCGTGATGAGCGTACCCGAGAGTATGCCCGTCAAACGATTGGTGGTCATAGTTCCTAACACATGGCGGAGCTGTGGTCCGGCCATCTTCTGCAAACTGTCGCTCATGGTCTTCATACCAAACATCAGTAAGGCGAGTGCTCCGATAAGCCTAAAAAATATCCAAATCGACATATTATAACTTAATTAATGTTGTCAAAATCATCAAGTTTACGTTTTTTTTCGTAACTTTACGCTCTGTAAGCAATGCTCCGCTTGAGGGCTTGCTCAGGCCCGGTGAACGTCCTCCAGGGAGGTCTTCGTTAGGCTGTAGATTATTAACTTTGTAACATAGTTTTAACACAAATGAAACAGAAGATACAAATCCGTTGCAAAAATAATAAAAAATCTCAGAAAGTCGAAATCGGAAGCACACTTTTTGATGTTTTTTCTTTATTTGACCTTAAAATGACCCATGGACCGGTGTCTGCGAGGGTAAATAACAAGGTGGAAGGCATGCATTACCGTGTTTATAACTCCAAGGATGTAGAATTCCTGGATATGAACTCTGCGTCGGGTTCACGTGCCTATACCCGGACGCTTTTCTTTGTACTGTGCAAGGCGGTGCAGGATATTTATCCGAATACGGATGTGGTCATCGATATTCCGGTATCCAACGGATTCTATGTGGATATCCGTCTGGGGCGCCCGGTAGTAGATGAGGATGTGAACATCCTCCGCCGCCGCATGCAGGAGATCATCGACTCCAAGATGCCGATACGCCGCTTCACGGTGCCTACCGAGGAGGCTATCGCCCTCTTCCAGGAAAAGGGCGATGTGGAGAAGGTGAAGCTTCTCAGAACTTCGGGTTCCATCTATACCACTTATTATAAAATAGGTGAATATGTGGATTATTATTATGGCACCCTGCTCACCAATACCTCCCAGCTCTATCTCTTCGGGTTGGAGAAGTACTATGATGGCATGTTGCTGCGCATTCCTTCGGTCAGCAACCCGGATGAGCTGGGCGAAATGACCCGGCAGGACAAGATGTTTGATATCTTCAAGGAGCATCATCGCTGGCAGGAAATCCTGGGTATCAGAACCGTGGGCGACTTCAACCAGGCTATCGATGCGGGACATGCTACGGATATCATCAATATCAGCGAAGCGCTGCAGGAGAAGAAGCTGGCGAAGATTGCCGAGGAGATTGCCAGCCGCAAAGGGGTGAAGCTGGTGCTGCTGGCGGGTCCGTCTTCTTCGGGCAAGACTACTTCCTGCAAGCGTCTGAGCATCCAGCTTGCCGTAAACGGACTGAAGCCTCTGCAGATTTCGCTCGATGATTACTTCGTGGATAGAGATAAGACACCGAAGGATGAAAATGGTGATTTTGATTTTGAGAGCATCTATGCCCTGAACCTCGATTTGCTCAACGAGCAGTTTAATGCGCTCTTCCGTGGCGAGGAGGTGGAACTGCCGAAATACGATTTTCCTTCGGGCAAGAGTGTGAAGAGTGGAAAGATGTTGAAGCTGGAGCCTAACAATGTTCTGGTGGTAGAGGGAATCCACGCCCTGAATCCGGAGCTTACGGCGCATGTTCCTGAAGAGCAGATTTTCCGTGTGTATGCTTCTGCGCTGACCACCATTCTGCTGGATAATCACAATTATATCCCTACAACGGACAACCGTCTGCTGCGCCGCATCATTCGCGACTATAAATATAGAGGTGTATCTGCCCAGGAAACCATCCGCCGCTGGCCATCGGTAAGAGCCGGAGAGAACAAGTGGATTTTCCCGTTCCAGGAGAATGCCGATGCCATGCTGAACACGGCGATGCTCTATGAGTTGTCGGTTCTCAAGATGCAGGCAGAACCGTTGCTCCAGCAGGTGCCGGAGAATTGTGAGGAATTTGCTGAGGCTTACCGCCTGCTGAAGTTCCTGAAGTATTTCAAGGGAATACCTTATAATAATCTGCCTCCAACCTCTCTCTTGCGAGAGTTCCTGGGCGGCAGCTCATTCCATTATTAAAGGGTAGCTTATCAAAAAAGTCCAAAGATAGTTTTCAAACCAGATTTCTTTCTTTGGACTTTTTCTTTAAAGACTATGGCTCTATTATTTGGTATTGTAATTTGATGTTTGGCTTATCCTCTCTGTCGATAAGATATGCGACATTCCATCTTTGCATCACATTTGTAAAGTTCTGTTCTATATGGATGGATAGAATTTTGCAACTTTCTGTTGATGCCAAGGAACTCTCTAGTTTGGCTATCCCATGTGTTGATTCTCCTTGTATGTAGATTAGCGTGTATTTTAGAAAGTTCACTTCTGGTAGTTCTATTTTTGTGTCAGGTTTTGCGCTACTTACACAATTCTTGAAATACTTTTCAAAGTCATCTTTCGTATTTATGGTAAGGATCTGATTGTCTGGAGTCTCTATCATCACATCGGTAGGAATCTCATACTTTCTATATGACGCAGTATTTCCATCGTTGTTAGAACAACTTGCCATTAATGTTAAAATGCAGCTTAATATTGCTGATATTATTGTACTTCTCATAATCTTTTTTATTTTAATGTTAATTTTGCGGCTTTTACAGCAGCTGTCGCATCAACAAGCCCATAGCCCATATATTCATTCCATGTGCCATTAGGTCTGTTGCTGTAGCTAGTATAGGCTTTGCTTCCTACTTTTTGGGCTGTTTTTTCTATGATGTCGCATACTTCTTTGCTTGTCAAGTTTGGATTGATGGATAAGATTAATGCCGCTATTGCTGCAACTTGTGGACAGGAGGCAGAAGTGCCAGAAAATTTAATATAATTATAAGTACTGGTGTCTGTTTTGGTCCACCCAGTTGTTGGAATATCTATACCAGGAGCTACTACATCTATCTCTTTACCATAGTTGCTGAAGTCGGCTTTGTTGCCATATTTGTTAGAGGCACCAACAACAAGAATGTTTTCATCAAAGTTTGCAGGGAAGGTTATGGGGCCAGAATCATTTCCTGAAGCAAATACCACTACAACCCCTTTGCCGTTTCTTCCCCATTGTGCGTGATATTTTATAGATTCCTCAATCTCGCTACTTCTTAAATCGTTTCCTCCCCAGGAACAGCTGACAACGTCTGCACTATTGCATGCAAGGTATAAGTCTGATGCTAGGTTTTGAGAAATGTTAGGCCTAGCAGTAAGAGGGTCGCTATAACTTTGAATTTCAGAACTTGGAGAAATGCCAACCACACCTTTCTTGTTGTTAGGAGTGGCTGCTATAACTCCCGCACATGCCATTCCATGAGAGCTGTATAGTCCATTTACGTACCAATCTCCTATGTATGCATCGTAGACGGGTTTTAATGTTTTCGTTCCGAAATCAGGGTGGGTTACATCTACTCCTGTGTCGATTAAACCAATCTTGATACCCTTACCATTGACTAAAAGACTAGCTTCTTCCCAATTGATGGAATTTTTTCCATGGAGATTCCATTGGTTAGAATAGAATGGGTCGTTTGGAGTAACAAAAGATGTTACTCCTTGTGCTAAATCTACCATAATGTCTGGTTCAACATATGCAAATTTATTGCTTTCTTGCAACTTGTTGCATAATTCCAAACTGTTGCCATGTGAATTGTCTTGACAGAAAACGGTATACCATAGAGGAAGGTATTCATTCTGGGAATAAATTGAAATATGTAAACTACTCTCTAGTTCATCCAGTAATTTCTTATCTTTACTATCTTTCAACTTTATATGAATTAAGTTGCTAATGCCGATACTTTTACCTGTTTCTTTAGAAATGTACATAGGTGATTCATAGAGCGCATCAGTATTGTCAGAGGCGTTTCTTGTGTAACTCTCTTTTTGTATTATGGCCCATGATGCTTTTGTTTGTCCACCACTTCTCGTTGTAGAAAAGCCTTTTTGAAATTCACCTCCTTTAATCTTTTTCTGTATTGGAATTTCCGAGTTATAAACAATAAAATTTTTAGTAGAGTCAATAATGAGCTCTATCTTCTTTCCGTTGTAGTAATAATAATTGCATTCGTGAGTAACAGCATTGTCTGCTTGAAACTTTTGTTCATTACAGATTTCTTCTGTATAACTTTGGCAGCTACAGAAAACAAGAATGAATGAAATAAATAGACTTGTAAACTTTTTCATACGTTTGACATTTTTGTTAATAATTAAATTATGGGTGCAAATATACAAAGTTAATTTAAAACGAACTTTGTCTTATGTAACAAAAACTTTTCCTATTTTATCATCTGTGCGCTTGACGATACGATTTTTGTTCTAAAAGAGCGCACTTATAATAATCTGCCTCCAACCTCCCTCTTGCGAGAGTTTCTGGGCGGCAGCTCATTCCATTATTAGGTACTTGTGTTTTTTGCCTCACTATGGCACATTATTGCCCTCTGCCAGGGCAATATTTTGCCGTGGTGAGGCAAGATTCGTTATGTCGTGAAGGAATTTTGAAGGCAAGCGCTATCGCATCGTATTCCTGCGAATAAAACGCTACTTTCGCTTTCACTCTTCACTCTTCACGTTTTGGGTGTAAATTGCTGATATTCAATGAATATTGTGGGTGAAGAGTAGGGGCTGACTCTTCACCACTCTTCACCACTCTTCACCCTGACTTTTTTTGAGGGCGAAATCATTTCAGGAACAACGTCTGGTCTTCAATGATGACCAGCTCCGGGCTTCAATGATGACCACCTTCTGTCTTCAATGATGACCAGCTCCAGGCTTCAATGATGGCTGAGCTTCGTGATAAGGTGAAGAGAGGTGAAGAGTGGTGAAGAGTGAAGCTTGACTCTTCACCTGTTTAATGTATTGATAATTAATGGATTAATGCCTAAGTGTGAAGAGTGAAGAGTAAAAGCGAAAGTGGCTTTCTGTGCAGCCGTTTTTCGCTTTAGAGCTTGCTTCCGTAGCAGAGGTCTCCGGCATCGCCGAAGCCAGGAATGATGTATTTGTGCTCGTTCAGTCCCTCGTCGATAGATGCACACCAGATGGTAGTCTTGTCTTCAGGGAAGGTCTTCTTGACATGCTCGATGCCCTGTGGAGCGGCAAGCACGCAGGCTACATGGATGTGCTTAGGGGTTCCCTTGGTAAGGAGCGCCTTCATGCCCATCTCCATGCTGATACCGGTGGCAAGCATCGGGTCGGCGATGATGAGCGTCTTGCCGGTAAGGTCTGGAGTAGCCAGATACTCGATATGAACCCCCACCTCGGTATGCTCCTTGTTGGTATATTCACGATAGGCACTCACGAAAGCATTGCCGGAGTGGTCGAAGATATTGAGGAAACCCTCATGAAAAGGCAGGCCTGCACGGAAAATCGTACCGATGACAATCTTGTCGGTAGGGAAATTAACCTGGGCTACACCAAGAGGGGTAGTCACGTCTCTGTTCTCGTAATTGAGGGTCTTTGAAATCTCAAAAGCCTCATACTCGCCGATTCTCTTGATGTTGTTGCGGAAGAGGAGTCGGTTCTTTTGATACTCGCAGTCGCGCATCTCAGCCAGATAGCGGTTGATGATGCAGTTATGCTCGCTCAGATTATTAATTTTCATAAGTCGTAGTATTTATATTCTTGTTATTTCAATCGATGTTTATTCTTGCTGAAATCATCTGTCAAGATGCAGCAAAGGTGTTGCAAAGATAAGGCAAAATCCGGAAACCGCAAAATGTTTTCCGTTATTTTTTCCTTCCGGCTTCTTCTGGTGTCATCCATGGGCTTTTATGTGTCTTCTGAACCCCTATATATATAATAGGTGGAAAATGAATTTGGATGAAGCAGATTTGCGGCGAATATTTGCAAAGTCAATATGGCAAATTATAGATGAATGGGTCGATTTTTTAATTCTTTAACCTAAAAAGGTTTTAAAATGCAAGAATATTATCTAAGAATCTTTGCCATAAAACATATTTTTTGTAACTTTGCGGCGGTTTTAGGAAAAAAGGGTTTTGGAAATCCCATTTTGAATATTAGGATAAAGTTTCAGAAAGAAATATTTCACAACTTAAATACATTTAGAAAAAATGGCAAAGTTAGATTTGACAAAGTACGGCATTACTGGTGCTACAGTAATCGCTCACAATCCTTCTTACGAGCAGTTGTTCGAGGAGGAGACAAAGGCTGGTCTCGAGGGTTACGAGAAGGGTCAGCAGACAGAGTTAGGTGCAGTTAACGTTATGACAGGTATCTACACTGGTCGCTCACCTAAGGATAAGTACATCGTAATGGACGAGAACTCTAAGGACACTGTATGGTGGACAACAGAGGAGTACAAGAACGATAACCACCCAATGTCTGAGCAGGTTTGGGGTACTGTTAAGGATCTCGCTGTTAAGGAGCTCTGCAACAAGAACCTCTATGTAGTAGATGGTTTCTGCGGTGCTAACAAGGATACACGTATGGCTGTTCGTTTCATCGTTGAGGTTGCTTGGCAGGCTCACTTCGTAACAAACATGTTCATCCGTCCTACAGCTGAGGAGCTTGAGGCATTCGAGCCAGACTTCGTTGTTTACAACGCTTCTAAGGCTAAGGTAGAGAACTACAAGGAGCTCGGCTTGAACTCAGAGACTTGCGTTGCTTTCAACGTAACATCTAAGGAGCAGGTTATCATCAACACATGGTATGGTGGTGAGATGAAGAAGGGTATGTTCTCTATGATGAACTACTTCTTGCCATTGAAGGGTATGGCTTCTATGCACTGCTCTGCTAACTGCGATATGAACGGTGAGAACACAGCTATCTTCTTCGGTCTTTCTGGTACAGGTAAGACTACATTGTCAACAGACCCTAAGCGTAAGTTGATCGGTGACGATGAGCACGGATGGGATGACAATGGTGTATTCAACTTCGAGGGTGGTTGCTACGCTAAGGTTATCAACCTTGACAAGGAGTCTGAGCCAGATATCTACAACGCTATCAAGCGCAACGCTCTTCTCGAGAACGTAACTGTAGCTGCTGATGGTAAGATTGATTTCGCTGATAAGAGCGTAACTGAGAACACTCGTGTTTCTTACCCAATCTTCCACATCAACAACATCCAGCCAGGTTCTTCTGCTCCAGCTGCTAAGCAGGTTATCTTCCTGTCAGCTGATGCATTCGGTGTATTGCCTCCAGTATCTATCCTGACTCCAGAGCAGACTCAGTACTACTTCCTCTCTGGCTTCACAGCTAAGTTGGCTGGTACAGAGCGCGGTATCACAGAGCCTACTCCAACATTCTCTGCTTGCTTCGGTCAGGCATTCTTGGAGTTGCACCCAACAAAGTACGCTCAGGAGTTGGTTAAGAAGATGAACAAGAACAATGCTAAGGCATACCTCGTTAACACAGGTTGGAACGGTACAGGCAAGCGTATCTCTATCCGCGATACACGTGGTATCATCGACGCTATCCTGAACGGTGACATCGACAAGGCTCCAACAAAGCAGATTCCTATGTTCGACTTCAAGGTTCCAACAGAGTTGCCAGGTGTAGCTACTGAGATTTTGGATCCACGCGATACATACGCTGATGCTTCTCAGTGGGAGGAGAAGGCTAAGGATTTGGCCGCTCGTTTCATCAAGAACTTCGCTAAGTACACAAACAATGAGGCTGGTAAGGCTCTCGTTGCTGCTGGTCCACAGCTCTAATTCGACATTTCGAATTTATACTAAATATGGAATCCCGTTTCTCGCAAGAGAGGCGGGATTTCTTCGTTTTTACGCCTCGAAATCACTAAAAAACTTAAAAAATGCGCCTAAAATGAATAATTTGCATAATAATAAGGAGAAAAGGTCGAGTTTTTAAAGAATTCTCAGTAAATTTGCAGCTAAAAAGAAAAATTGGATAGAATGAAAAGTAAATTTTTAGCTTTTATAGCACTTGTTGCAGCTACTTTGTCGCTCTCTTCATGCTTGAACAGCGACGAGACGGTAGTAGAATATACAAATGATACAGCCATCACGAGTTTCTCTTTGGGAAAGCTCGGTAGATACACGAAGACTACTGCAGGCAAGGATACTCTGATCGCTGATAAAGTGAATGGAGCTAACTATAAATTTTATATAGATCAGGTTAACCGCCAGATCTATAACGTAGATTCCTTGCCTACCAAGACAAGGACCGCTGCCGTATTGGCTACCATCAGTAGCAAGAACAGCAGCCCTATCTTCATCATGAACAAGAATTGCCCTGAGAAGATCGACTCGGCAAAGTATTATTCAAGCACCGATTCCATCGACTTCTCTCAGCCACGAATGGTTCGTGTATATAACAACTCGCTCAATGCCTACGTTACTTACACCGTAAAGGTGAACGTGCATCAGCAGGAAGGCAATGAGTTCAACTGGCAAGCCAAGGCTCAACTCAATGAGCAGCTCGCTGCACTCAGCGACTTGAAGGTGCTTGCCCTGGAAAACCATATCGGAAACCATATCTATGTATTCGGCAAGACTCTCGGGGGAATGAAGATATACAAGAGTGCTGCAAGCGACGGTAACAACTGGGCTGAGGTAACAGCCAACCAGACTTTCGCAGCTGCCGATTATCAGAACGCCGTGCAGATGGGCAATCAACTCTACATCCTCTCTGATGGCAAGGTGTATGCTTCTGCCGATGCTGCAACCTGGAGTCTGGTAGGCGAGGATAGCCAGCTCAAGCAGTTGGTAGGTGCCAGCAGCAAGTATCTCTATGCCTTCACCGCTACAGGCATCGCCGTGTCTAAGGACAATGGCGCAACCTGGGCTGCCCAGAAGATGGATGCTGACCTCTCACTCCTGCCTACCCAGAACCTGAGCATGAATGTTTCTACCATCGCTTCTGTGAAGAATGTAGAGAATGTTCTCCTGCTCGGTACCCGTGATGCAAGCTATGGCGATACCATCGCTACACTCTGGAATCATGTGGCTGATTACTCTGCCAATGCTTCAGAAAGCGCATGGAACTATATAGAATATGATGCTTACCAGAGTGGCAAGATGCCAATGATGGATCAGGTGCTCGTTTGCGGTGCTGATTCTGGCTTCGTAGCTCTCGGCAGCAACGGCAAATGGTATAAGAGCAAGAACAACGGACTGACATGGGGTGTTGATACGCTCGTAACCATGCCAGCCGGATTCTCTGCTGCCACCCAGCGCTTCGGCTTCTGCCGCGACAAGGACAACTTCTACTGGGTAGTAAGAAACGGCAGCGTATGGAAGGGCCGCTTCAACAAGGATGGCTGGATCAAGGACCAGACCATCTTCGAATAAGACCCTCGGGAATCAATCATATTCATATCGCGTAAGGTATAGACATGAGGAGAAACTTGTGTAAATGCTTGTTGCTGCCGGTCTTGTTCCTCTTGCCGTTGCAGGTGATGAGGGCACAGGACGATTACCAGTATCGTCTGGAGATGGGTGCCGGCGTGGGACTGGTTGCCTACGAAGGCGACCTGAACGGCAATATCCTTGCCCACCAGCAGCCGATGGCAGCCATCGTGGGAAGATACAACTTCGACCCCTACAAGGATCTGCGGTTCAACCTGGGGCTGGGCAAGCTGAAAGGCTCTAACGACAAGGTGAAGACCGATTATCCCGACCTGGATGGGAAAGCCTACTCCTTCAGCAATACCCTGGTGGATATGAGCCTCGTCTTCGAGTACAATTTCTGGCCTTACGGCACAGGCAGGGACTACCGAGGAGCCAGGAGGCTGGTGCCTTTCATCTTCGGAGGTCTGGGAGCCACCTTTGTGAAAGGAGATCAGAAGAATGTATTTACCGCCAACGTGCCTTTGGGCATCGGGGCGAAATACAAGATAAACGAACGGATGAACGTAGGCGTAGATTGGAGCATCCATTTCTCGCTGAGCGATGAACTGGATGGGGTGAAAGACCCTTATGGCATCAAGAGCAGCGGACTCTGGAAGAACCAGGACTGCTACTCCATGCTGCAAGTCTCGTTCACCTACAGTTTCAGCGCAAAGTGTAAAACGTGTAATAAAGAAGAATAAGAACTCTTAATTAAAAAATAAGATATGAACAACTTGGATATGAACAGAATACCTGAGCACATCGCCATCATCATGGATGGCAATGGACGCTGGGCAACAGAAAGAGGTAAGGATCGCAGCTACGGCCACCAGGCTGGAGTTGACGCAGTGCGTTGCATTACATCAGAATGTACTCGCCTCGGTGTGAAGTACCTTACTCTCTATACTTTCTCTACTGAAAACTGGAATCGTCCTGCCGACGAGATTTCTGCCCTGATGGGACTGGTGCTGACTTCTCTGGAGGATGAGATCTTCATGAAGAACAATGTGCGGTTCCGTGTCATCGGCGACTTGAAGCGTCTGCCACAGGCTGTGCAGGACAAGTTGCAGGAGACCATGGACCATACCGCCAAGAACGATGCCATGACCATGGTGGTAGCCCTGAGCTACTCTTCGCGCTGGGAAATCATGAATGCGATGAAGAAAACCGTAAAGGAGGCTATGGAGAATGGCGTCAGCTATGAGGAGGTTGAGAAGATGCTTACCGAGGAAAACTTCGAGAAGCACCTGGAGACCAGCTTCATGCCAGACCCAGAGCTCCTGATCCGTACAGGTGGCGAGTTGCGTATCAGCAACTACCTGTTGTGGCAGATTGCCTATTCTGAGTTGTATTTCTGCGATACCTATTGGCCAGACTTCAACGAGGAGTGCCTGCACAAGGCTATCGAGAGCTACCAGTCGCGCCAGCGCCGTTTTGGCAAGACCGAGGCTCAGGTAGAAGCAGAGGAAGAGAAGTAAAAGGGGGAAAAAGGACGAAAAATAGATACTATATATATAATAAGGTATAAATGAACAAGCTAAGAAAGATTTTCATCCTGCTATTCGGCATCATGGCGAGTGTGCAGGTTATGGCACAGGACAAGATAGTACATCCAGATATCTCGTATGCCGGAACCCCTCGCACCTTGACCCTTGGAGGTATCAATGTGTCGGGTGTGGAAGGATACGAAGACTATGTGCTCACTGGTATCTCGGGCCTGACAGTGGGAGAAGAGATAGAAGTGCCAGGCGACGCTATTACCAATGCCGTCAAGCGCTATTGGAAACATGGACTTTTCTCTAAAGTCGCTATCGCTGCCGACTCTATCGTGGGTGAAAAACTTTATCTTCACATCTATCTCGCGGTAAGACCTCGTATCTCTGATATCCATTATGTGGGTTTGAAGAAGAGCGAGCGTGAGGATATGGAGCAGAAGCTCGGTATGGTTAAGGGTACTCAGGTAACACCTAATATGCTCGACCGTGCCAAGATCCTTGCCAAGAAATATTTCGATGACAAGGGCTTCAAGAATGCTGAAATCCAGATTAACCAGCGCGACGATGTGGCTAACAAGGGCCAGGTAATCCTGGACGTGATCGTAGATAAGAAACAGAAAATCAAGGTTCACCAGATTACCATCGATGGTAACGAGAAACTCTCGGATAGAAAGATCAAGGGTGGACTCTTCTCGAAGGGAGCCTTTGCCAAGACCCACGAGGCTGGCAAGTTTGCTACTTTCTTCAAATCGAAGAAGTTTACTCCTGAGAGATGGAAGGAAGACAAGCAGAAACTCATCGACAAATACTACGAGTATGGTTATCGTGATGCGCAGATTCTGGAAGACAGCGTAAGCAACTTCGACGAGAAGCACGTCAACGTATATGTCAAGGTAGATGAGGGTAAGCGCTACTTTATCCGCAATATCAACTGGGTGGGCAACACCGTATATGCTACCGACTATCTGAATGCCGTGCTCGGCATGAAGAAGGGCGATGTATATAACCAGAAACTCCTGGGCAAGCGATTGCAGGAAGATGAAGATGCTGTGGGCAACCTCTATTACAACAATGGTTACGTGTTCTCTAACATCAATCCTGCCGAAGTGAACATCGACGGCGATTCCATCGATCTGGAGATGCGCGTGACAGAGGGACCTCAGGCTTACCTGAGCCACGTACGTATCAACGGTAATACCCGTCTCTATGAGAACGTAGTACGCCGTGAGCTCCGTACCAAGCCAGGCGACCTCTTCTCTAAGGATGCCCTGATGCGTTCGGCTCGTGAGTTGGCTTCTATGGGTCACTTCGATGCTGAGAAGGTTTCACCAGATGTAAAGCCTAACTATGAGGACGGTACTGTGGATGTAAACTGGAACCTGGAGCAGAAGAGTAATGACCAGATTGAGTTCTCACTCGGTTGGGGTCAGACGGGTGTCATCGGACGTGTGGGCTTGAAGCTCAACAACTTCTCTATGGCAAACCTCTTCAACAAGAACAAGGAGCATCGTGGTATCATGCCTATCGGTGATGGTGAGGTGCTGAGCATCGGTGCACAGACCAATGGTACCTACTACCAGAGCTATAACGTAAGCTACTCTACCAACTGGTTTGGCGGCAAGCGCCCTATCCAGTTCAGCGTAGGTGCATACTACAGTAAGAGTACAGACGTGTCAAGCAACTATTACAATAGTGCTTACATGAACAACTACATGAGCTACATGTATGGTTATGGTACGGGTTACTATAATAACTACGAGAATTATTACGATCCAGACAAGTACATCCAGATGGTGGGTGTGAGCCTCGGTTGGGGTAAGCGCCTCCGTTGGCCGGATGATTACTTCACCTTGTCTGTACAGTTGGCTTACCAGCGCTACATGATGAAGAACTGGAGCTATATGCTGATGACCAACGGTAATGCGAACAACTTGAACTTGACCATCGCATTGAACCGTACATCAACCGACAACCAGCTCTTCCCACGTCGTGGTTCAGAGTTTGAGGCAAGTGTCAACCTTACTCCACCATGGAGTGCATTCGACAACAAGGATTACAAGAACCTCGCCAACAACTCCCAGTCTCCAACCTACTCTGCAGAGCAGCAGGAGAAATACCGCTGGATTGAGTATCACAAGTGGAAGTTCAAGGCTAAGACCTATACCGCACTTACAGAGGGTCAGAAGTGCTTCGTATTGATGACCCGTGTAGAGCTCGGTTTGCTCGGTGCTTACAACAAGTACAAGAAGAGTCCATTCGAGACCTACTATGTGGGTGGTGACGGTATGAGCGGTTATTCATCCTATTATGGTGAGGAAACCATCGGACTCCGTGGTTACGAGAACGGTTCCGTATCTTACGGCCGTACCACCGGTTACTATGCTTATGCATACGACCGCTTCTCATTGGAGCTCCGTTATCCATTCCTCCTGGGCAATACCACTATCTATGGTTTGACCTTCGTAGAGGCAGGTAACGCCTGGTATGATACCAAGGACTTCAACCCATTCAGCATGAAGCGCAGTGCCGGTGTCGGTGTGCGTATCTTCCTGCCAATGGTGGGTCTGATGGGTATTGACTGGGCTTACGGTTTCGACAAGGTATGGAACGGTAGCCAGTATAAGAAGGGTGGAAGTCAGTTCCACTTCATCTTAGGTCAGGAATTCTAAAGACGGATTTTATGAAGAAAATAGTATTGATGCTGATGATGGCTGTAGCAGCCATCTCAGCACATGCACAGAAATATGCATTGGTGGATATGGAGTACATCCTGCGCAATATCCCAGCTTATGAGCGTGCCAACGAACAGTTGAACCAGGTGAGCCGCAAGTGGCAGGCCGAGGTTGAGGCGCTCAATCTGGAAGCAAGCACCATGTACAAGAACTATCAGAACGAGGTAGTATTCCTCTCACAGGAGCAGAAGAAGGCCAAGCAGGACTCCATTATGCAGAAGGAGAAGGAAGCCAGCGACCTGAAGAAGAAATACTTCGGTGCCGAGGGAGAGCTTTACAAGAAGCGCGAGGCGCTGATGGGACCTATCCAGGAGGAGATTTACAATGCCGTAAAGGAGATTTCCAACCTGCGCGGCTACTCGCTTGTTCTCGACAGAGCCAGCAACAATGGAATCATTTTTGGCTCGCCAAAAATAGACATCAGCAACGAGGTACTCCAGAAATTAGGCTATTCTAACAAATAATAAGTGTTATTCCAGGAAATAATCTAGGTTATTTCAAGAAATAATTGTATATTTGCAGCCGATAAGAGAGGATACGGCAGGAAAATACCGCCCTCGGCATAACCAATTAAGAATAATAATTAAAAAAGAATAAACAGAAATGAAAAAGCTTATTTTAATGTTGATGCTTTGCGCACCAATGACAATGATGGCACAGAAGTTCGGTAAGGTAAATACTCAGCAGATCATGCAGTCTTTGCCAGACGTAGCTAAGGCCAACGGCGAGTTGGAAGCTCTCCAGAAGCAGAAGGAGAACGACCTCAAGTCTATGCAGGATGAGTTCCAGCGCAAGGCAGATGAGTACCAGAAGGGCGCAAGCACAATGAATGCTACTGCCAAGCAGCAGAAGGAAACAGAATTGCAGGGTCTTCAGCAGAAGATTCAGCAGGCTTACCAGGATGGTCAGCAGGAGTTGCAGAAGAAGAGCAGTGAGCTCATGCAGCCTATCATCGCTAAGGTACGTACAGCTATCGAGGCTGTAGGTAAGGCTGGTAACTATACATACATCATGGAGGAAGGCACAGCTATCTATACTGGCGCCAACGTGGTTGATGTTACCAAGGAAGTACAGGCTAAGATCAAGTAATCAAACGTAAGTATTTCTATAAAAAGCTAAGGGCAGGCACAAGTGCCTGCCCTTATTTATCATCCAGTATATTCATATTATATATAAAAGGTATCACGCATTATGAAAAAGAATCTCCTATTTTTGGCGCTCGCTCTTGTTGCCCTCTCGGCTTCTGCACAGCAGAACCAGACTCCGGCGGAACAACCAGCAGCCATCGTTGCACAGCCAGCATTGCGATTTGGCTACTTCAGCTTTGAGCAGGTTTTTCATACCATGCCTGGTTATGCAATAGCCAAGCATAATATGGATGAACTCCGCGCAAAGTATGATGAGGAAACCAAGCGCGTGGAAACTGAGTTTAATACCAAGTATGAGGAATTCCTTGACGGTCAGCGCTCGTATGCCAAGACTATCCTGGAGAAGCGCCAGGCTGAACTGCGTGAGTTGATGGAGAAGAACATCGCCTTCAAGGCTGAGGCTGCCAAACTCCTGAATCAGGCAGAGACCGATGCGTATGCTCCTCTCAAGGCCCAGATCAACGAGGCTGCCAAGCAGATTGGCAAGGAGAAGGGATTTGCCTTCATCATCAATACCGACAACAACGCCACACCTTATCTGAGTGAAGAAATGGGTGAGGATATTACAGCAGTGCTGGAGGAGAAACTGAAATGATTCTGCCATCCAATCCCGGACCTATCGGAATCTTTGATTCCGGATATGGTGGCTTGACCATCCTGCATGGCTTGCGCCAGATGTTGCCGCAGTACGACTATATGTATCTGGGCGACAATGCCCGTGCGCCATACGGTTCGCGCTCCTTCGAGGTCGTGTATAAGTTTACGCGCCAGGCTGTGCTGAAGCTCTTTTCCATGGGTTGCCATCTGGTAATCCTGGGTTGCAATACGGCTTCGGCTAAGGCGCTGCGCTCAATCCAGCAGAGAGACATCCCGGAACTGGACCCTGACCGCCGCGTGCTGGGCATCATCCGTCCTACTGCCGAGGTGATAGGTACGCTGACCAAGAGTCGCCACGTGGGCATTCTTGCCACAGAGGGAACCATCAAGAGCGAGAGCTACAAGATGGAGATTGGCAAGCTCTGGCCGGATATCCAGGTAAGCGGAGTGGCTTGCCCACTCTGGGCTGCTATCGTAGAGGCCAACGAGGCAGATAGTCCTGGTGCTGATTATTTCGTCAAGAAGCGCATCGACCAGTTGATGCGTATGGATGAGGATATCGATACCATCATCCTGGGTTGCACCCATTATCCACTGCTCATGAGCAGCATCGTGAAGAATCTTCCCGACGGCGTGAGAGTGGTGCCACAGGGACAATATGTGGCCAACAGTCTGCAGGATTATCTGCAGCGACATCCGAATATGGAACAGATGGTGACAAAGGGTGGTAGCTGCAAGTATCTGACTACAGAAAGTGAGGAGAAATTCAAGGAGTCGGCGTTGATATTCCTGCATGAGCAGGTGGACGTTACACACGTGGACCTTGAATAGTTTATAATTAATAGTTTATAGTTAATAGTTATGCAAGAAACAAGACAAAACCGTATATCAAGACTGCTCCAGAAGGAGTTGAGTCTTATCTTCCAGTCACAGACCCGCATGATGCATGGTGTGATGGTAAGTGTTACTAAGGTAAGAGTGAGCCCGGATCTTAGCATCTGCACTGCTTACCTCAGCGTGTTCCCATCTGAAAAGGGTGAGGAGATTCTGAAGAATATCAATGCCAACGAGAAGACTATCCGCTTCGACCTGGGCAGAAAGGTGAGAAATCAGTTGCGCATCATTCCTGAGCTCCGTTTCTTCCTGGATGACAGCCTGGATTATCTGGAGCGCATTGATGAACTCTTGAAGAAGTAAAAAAGTAAAAAGACAAATGAATTTTCCATTCTTTATTGCTCGCAGGTATCTCTTTTCCAAGAAGAGTACACACGTTATCAACGTGATCAGCTCCATCTCTGTGATTGGTGTGGCTGTGGCTACGATGGCACTCGTCATCGTGCTGAGCGTATTTAATGGTTTCCACGACCTGGTGGCTACGCTCTTTACGAGCTTCGACCCGCAGTTGAAGGTGGTGCCGATGGAAGGAAAGACGGCACCTGCCGATGACCCGATATTGACGCAGATACGTATGCTGCCTCAGGTAGATGTGGCTACTGAAACCGTGGAAGACCAGGCGCTGGCAATCTATGACGACCGTCAGGCTATGGTGAGGATCAAGGGCGTGGACGACAACTTCTCTGAGTTGTCGCATATCAACGACATCCTTTATGGTGATGGCAGTTTCTCGCTCCATGCTGCCAATCTGCAGTATGGAACCGTGGGTATCCGTCTGGCACAGACCTTGGGTATCGGGGCAAAATGGGATGGTTTTATGAAGATTTATGCTCCGCAGAAGGAGGGACAGTTGGATATGATGAATCCGGATGCCGGCTTCGTGGTTGATTCGCTGAATTCTCCGGGTGTGCTCTTCGCCGTCAAGCAGTCGAAATACGACAAGAATTATATCATCACTTCCATTGCCTTTGCGCGCAACCTCTTCGGTCAGCAGGGTATGCTCTCTGATCTGGAGATCCGCCTGAAGGAGGGTAGTGACCTGCAGGCAGTAAAGGCTGAGATGCAGAAGATTGCCGGCACCAAGTATAAGGTGCTGGATAGATTTGAGCAGCAGGAAGATACTTTCAAGATCATGTCGATAGAGAAGCTGATGGCTTACATCTTCCTGACCTTTATCCTCGTAGTGGCATGTTTCAACATCATCGGTTCGCTCTCGATGCTCATCATCGACAAGAAGAACGATGTGGTGACGTTGCGGAATCTGGGTGCGAATGACAAGCAGATTACGCGTGTCTTCCTCTTCGAGGGAAGAATGATTGCAGTGATTGGTGCGGTGATTGGTATCGGACTGGGCCTGTTGCTCTGCTGGCTGCAGCAGCAGTATGGCTTCGTAAGACTGGGCGACTCCGAGGGCTCCTTCATCGTAAATGCCTATCCGGTAAGCGTTCACTATTCTGATGTAGCCATCATCTTTGTAACGGTTATCGCCGTAGGCTGGCTTGCCGTATGGTATCCGGTGAGAGCATTGAGTAAAAGGCTTTTGAGTTAATAGAAAGAAATAAGCATAAAAAATCCTGCTTGTGTATGATCAACGCAAGCAGGATTTTTTATGCTTATTTCTTTTTATTTCTTTCTGATGAGTGTCAAGCCATCGCGCAGCGGCAGGATGACTACTTCCACCCTAGGGTCGTTGGCAATCAGGTCATTGAATGCTCGGATGCCCTTGGTCTGATGGTCGCGGTCGTAGGCTGGGTCGATGACGTGCCCGTCCCACAGCGTATTGTCTGCCAGAATATATCCGCCAGGATTCAGAATCTTCATCACCATCTCGTATGTCTCGATATAGGTGCGCTTGTCGCCATCCACGAAAGCCAGGTCAAACATCACCCCCAGTTTGGGTGCTTCTTCGTTGGCATCGCCAATACGGAAATCAATCTTGTCGGCAACATCCGAACCCTCAATCCAGGGACGGGTGAAATCTTCCATCTCGTCATTGATTTCGAAAGTATAGAGCTTGCCTCCTTCCTGCAATCCCTGAGCCAGACAGATGGCGCTGTAGCCACTGAAGGTTCCCACCTCAAGAATATTCTTGGGGCGAATCATCTGAACCAGCATCTTGAGTAATCTGCCCTGGATGTGACCACTCGCCATACGTCCGTGAATGGTATGGATATTGGTGGCACGGTAGAGACGATAGAGGTAATCTCCCTCTGGCTCAATATGTTGGCAGATGTATTTGTCTATCAATTCTGTTTCGGTCATCTTACTCCCCGTTTTCCTTTTGTGATAAGATTCCTGCGATGGCAAGGTCGTAGGAAGCCAGACCGAAGCCACAGATGACTCCCAGGCAGGCGCAGGAGATGTAAGAGTGATGGCGGAACTCCTCGCGCTTGTGCACATTGGAGATATGTACCTCTACGCAAGGGCATTTCATGCTGCGGATGCAATCCTGCAAGGCAATGCTGGTGTGGGTGTAGGCACCCGCATTGAGCACTACGCCATCGTAGGTGAAGCCTACTTCCTGCAACTTGTTGATAAGCTCGCCCTCGATGTTGCTCTGATAGTATTCTATCTCTACATCAGGGTATTTAGCCTTCAACTTAGGCAGATAGCTCTCGAAAGAATTGCTGCCATAAATGCCTGGCTCGCGAACGCCCAGGAGGTTCAAATTAGGACCATTGATAATCTGTATCTTCATAATCACATGATTTTTTAAGTCTGTATCATTAATTTTTTGTATCTTTGCAGATGCATAGGTTATCTATCTCATAGCTAACCCTGATGCAAAGGTAATAATAAAATTGGAAACTGACAAGAATTTAGATAAGAAAATGGCAAATGACATCATCAGGAATTATATGAGGTACCTCAAGCTGGAGCGAAACTATACGTATAATACGCTTGAGGCATATCGCCACGACCTGGAATATCTCATAGAATATGCCCGCCAGAACGATGTGGCACTGGTGGATATGAAGCTGGAAAATCTGGAGAACTTCTCGGCAAGTCTTCACGACAAAGGCATCGTTGCCCGCTCGCAGGCACGCATCCTCTGTGGTGTGCGCTCCTTCTACCGTTATCTGGTGACCGACGGCTATATCAAGGATGATCCTACCGAACTGTTGCCTTCGCCGCAGATAGGCGAACATTTGCCAGAATATCTCTCTGTAGAGGAGGTGGATATGCTGGAGGCTGCCATCGATCTCTCGAAATGGGAAGGGCAGCGCAACAAGGCTATCATCGAAACCCTTTTCTCCTGCGGACTGCGTGTTACGGAACTGGTGAATCTCAAGATCAGTCAGATCTTTGAGGAGGATAAGTTTATCAGAGTTCTGGGAAAGGGACGGAAGGAAAGGCTGGTGCCTATCTCTGACAGGGCATTGAAGGAAATTCACCTGTGGTACATCGACCGCAATCTCATGAAGATCAAGCCCGGAGAGGAAGATTATGTCTTTCTGAACCGCAGAGGTGCCCATCTTACCCGTGTGATGATTCTCATCATGATCAAGAATGCGGCACAGGATGCGGGTATCAAGAAAACCATTTCGCCCCATACGCTGAGACACAGTTTTGCCACCGCTCTGCTCAAGGGTGGAGCCGACCTGAGAGTGATTCAGGCACTGCTGGGACACGAGGACATCGGAACCACGGAAATCTATACGCATATCGAAACTTCCGACCTCAGGGATGCCATCTTATACCATCATCCACGCAATATCAAGCACAGGGAAGAGTAAATGGTTATAATTCAGCTACAAAAGGAGGATTATTCGGCTGTATTTGCTCTATTTTTCGGCTGAATATGGCAGAATCTGAAAAAAAATGCGTAACTTTGCAGCCGCAAAATAAAGAATATCAATTAATAACAGAAAATAAAGGAAAAATATGGCATATTTGTTTTCATCAGAATCAGTTTCTGAAGGACATCCAGATAAGGTGGCCGACCAGATTTCAGATGCTTTGCTCGATCAGTTCCTGGCATACGATGACCATGCTCACTGCGCTATCGAGAGCTTCTGTACTACTGGTCAGGTAGTAATCATGGGCGAGGTTCGCTCTAATGTATATGTTGACTTGCAGACTATCGCCCGCAAGACCATCAAGAAGATAGGTTATACCAAGAGCGAGTATCAGTTTGACGGTGACTCTTGTGGCGTGCTCACTGCCATTCACGAGCAGAGTGATGACATCAACCGCGGTGTAAGCCGTGAGGAGGATGAGAATCAGGGTGCTGGCGACCAGGGTATGATGTTCGGTTACGCTACAAACGAAACCGCTAACTACATGCCTGTATCACTCGACCTGGCACAGCTCATCATGCGTGTGCTTGCTGATATCCGCAAGGAGGGTAAGGTGATGACTTATCTCCGTCCAGACTCTAAGAGCCAGGTTACCATCGAGTACTCAGACGATAATATCCCACAGCGCATCGATACCATCGTGGTTTCTACCCAGCACGATGACTTCATCAAGAAGTCAAATGGCGAGGACGATGATGATGCCATGTTGGCAAAGATTCGTGAGGATGTGATCAATATCCTGATTCCAAGAGTAAAGACTCACTTGAGCGATAAGGTATTGGCTCTCTTCAACGACGACATCAAGTACTTCGTAAACCCTACCGGTAAGTTCGTGATTGGTGGTCCTCATGGAGATACAGGTCTTACCGGCCGTAAGATCATCGTAGATACATACGGTGGCAAGGGTGCTCACGGTGGTGGTGCCTTCTCTGGTAAGGATTCTAGTAAGGTGGACCGTTCTGCAGCTTATGCAACCCGTTACATCGCCAAGAACATGGTAGCTGCCGGCGTGGCAGACGAGATGTTGGTTCAGGTAAGTTACGCTATCGGCGTGGCAGAGCCTGTAAGCATCTACGTAAATACCTATGGCAGAAGCCATGTGAATATGGCCGACAGCGAGATTGCCAAGAAGATTGCCGAGATGTTTGATCTCCGTCCAAAGGCTATCGAGCGCCAGTTGAAGTTGCGTCAGCCAATGTTCTTTGAAACTGCCGCATACGGACACATGGGACGTAAGAACGAGGTAGTGGAGAAGACCTTCACCAGCCGTTATCACGAAGCAAAGACCATGAAGGTAGAGCTCTTCACATGGGAGAAGCTCGATAAGGTAGATGAAATCAAGAAGGCTTTCGGTCTTTAAGGAACGAATAACAATAAGAGAGCGGTTTCTTAGGAAATCGATAGAAAAGAATGGTGCAGCAAGCAGATTCGATACATACAGGTCTGGAGATTGAAGCTGAATTACAGCAGCAATCTGTCCAGCAAAAACATAGCAGCCAACTCACACCTAAACTGGTGCTGAGTTGGCTGCCTAAGAATGCGACCCCTGCCCAACAGGATTCTATGATCAGGGCGCACATCAAACCCTGTGAGATTACTCACTGGAGCAGGATGCCCGATACCCTGCATCTGCCCGGACATAAGGCCGGCAAGAGTTTCAGAGATGTGAGCTTGCCACAATACTATCGTGAGTCGTTCTTCTCGAAAGACTCGCTCTTCCATCCTGAGTTAAGGGGTGGAAGATTGGGTGTGGCGGGTGATCCGGTGCCTTATACGGTGGCGGGCGACAACTTCATCACCTCGTTGCTGCTTTTGTGCTTTGTGTTGGCATGTATTGCATTCTCCAAGTCGAAGCATTTCGTTTTCCGCCAGGCAAAGGCCTTCTTCCGCGTTCCGCGAGAGGGTACTACTGTGATTACGGAGACGAGTTCGGAGGTTCGCTTCCAGTTCTTCTTTGTATTGCAGACCTGCCTGCTGGTGGCACTCGGATACTTCTTCTACTCGAAGGCATCCATCAGCGATACGTTTACCATCGAGCAGAATTGGGTAATCTGTATCTATGCCGGATATGTGATGAGCTATTGCCTGATCAAGGCTTTGCTCTATACCATAGCGGGTCTGGTATTCTTCGACAAGAAAAAAAATGAACAATGGCTCAAGGCGTATCTCTTCCTGTTATCCTGCGAGGGAGTACTGCTGTTCCCGGTAGTTATGCTCCTGTCTTACTTCGACTTATCGCTCCAGGTAGCAGTGATATATACCATTATAGTACTCGTATTGGTGAAAATGTTGTCATTTTATAAGAGTTATCTCATCTTTTTTAAAAGAAATGGCTTGTTTTTGCAGATAATTTTGTACTTTTGTGCCCTTGAAGTAGTACCTCTGTCTGCCCTTTGGGGTGGACTCGTATTAATCAGTCATTATTTGAAAATAAACTTTTAAGACAAGATGATTAAAAAAATTTTAGTTTCTCAGCCAAAACCGGCAAGTGAGAAATCTCCTTACTATGATATCGAGAAGGAGTACGGCGTAGAATGTGTGTTCCGCCCATTCTTTAAGGTTGAGGGACTTACAGCGAAAGAATTCCGTCAGCAGAAGATTAATCTGTTAGACTACACTGCAGTCGTTTTTACATCTCGCCATGCAGTGGACAATTACTTCAAATTAGCCAAGGAGATGCGTATTACCATTCCTGAGGATATGAAGTATTTCTGTGTTATTGAGACCATCGCACTCTATATCCAGAAGTATGTACAGTATCGTAAGCGCAAGGTCTTCTTCGGTGATACTGGCAAGATCGACGGATTGATGGCACAGATGAGTCGTCATAAAGGAGAAAAATATCTCGTTCCACTGAGCAGTGTACACAATGATGATGTGAAGAACCTTCTCGACGAGAAGAAGCTGAATCATACTGAGTGCGTGATGTATCGCACGGTAAGCAATGACTTCACAGAGGAAGAAATCAAGTCGTTCGACTATGATATGATGATTTTCTTCAGTCCTACAGGAGTAAAAGCCCTGAAGAAGAACTTCCCTAAGTTTGAGCAGGGCAAGATTGCTCTCGGTGCTTTCGGTCCGGCAACCATGAAGACTGTAACTGACGAAGGTCTTCGCATTGACTTGGAGGCTCCTACCAAGGAGTTCCCATCCATGACTGGAGCGCTGAAGGATTATCTGAAGCGAAACAATAAATAAGAAACTATATGATGTTGACAGAAACAGATAACACTTTCGGAAAGAGAGAGCACCTATGCAAGCAGACGCTCATAGACCAGCTCTTTAGCGGTAAAGCCCATGTTATGACGGCTTGGCCCTTGAAGATGGTGTATCTTGTTGTTGACAAGACTGATGAGCAGAGTGCTTCTGTAGAACTGATGGTAAGCGTGTCGAAGCGATTCTTCAAGAGAGCCGTGAAGCGCAATCGGGTGAAAAGACAGATCCGTGAGGCTTACCGCACCCAGAAGCATGAGCTGATGGAGCGTATGGCACAGATGCCCGACAAGCAGCTGCTGCTTGCCGTCATCTGGCAGGATGGCAAACTGCACGATTCGGCTGAGCTGAATGCCAGGATGAACAAGAACCTGCAACGATTGGTAGAGAAACTATGAAGTATCTGCATATCGTCTGGCATGGATTCGTAAAAGTACTGACCTGGCTGTTGGTACTTCCTATCCTGTTCTATCAGAAGTGCATCACTCCCTATACACCGCCGTCATGCCGCTTTCAGCCAACCTGCTCTGAATATGCCAGGCAAGCCATACGGAAGCATGGACCTTTCAAGGGGCTGGCTTTGGCAATATGGCGTATCTTGAGATGCAACCCTTGGGGTGGTTCGGGCTATGATCCCGTGCCGTAAGTTTCCGGCTGTTTCGCTGGGCCCCTTATACATATTATATAATATATAAAGTAATCACATTCGATGGCAAAAAATTTTGTTGAAGAATTGAAATGGCGTGGTATGCTGGCACAGATTATGCCAGGTACTGAGGAATACCTTAACACCCACATGGTGTCTGCCTATCTCGGAACAGACCCTACTGCAGACTCTCTGCACATCGGTCACCTTTGCGGTATCATGATGTTGCGTCACTTGCAGCGTTGTGGCCATAAGCCTTATCTCCTCGTGGGAGGTGCTACAGGTATGATTGGCGACCCTTCTGGCAAGAGCCAGGAGCGTAATCTGCTCGACTCTGAGACTCTCTATCATAACCAGGAAGCTATCAAGAAGCAGGTATCTAAGTTCCTCGACTTCGATGGCAATGAGCCTAACAAGGCTGAGTTGGTTAACAACTACGACTGGATGAAGGACTTCACCTTCCTCGACTTTGCGCGCGTGGTAGGTAAGCACATCACAGTTAACTATATGATGGCGAAGGATAGCGTGCAGAAGCGCTTGAACGGTGAGGCTCGTGACGGTTTGTCTTTCACAGAGTTCACCTATCAGTTGCTCCAGGGCTACGACTTCCTCTATCAGTATGAGAAGTATGGCGTACGCCTCCAGTTGGGTGGTAACGACCAGTGGGGTAACATGACTACCGGTACTGAGTTGATTCACCGTACATTGGGTAACGATGCAGAGTGCTTCTGCCTCACTTGTCCTTTGATTACTAAGGCAGACGGCAAGAAGTTCGGTAAGACTGAGAGCGGTAACATCTGGTTGGATCGCAACCGCACTACTCCTTATGCTTTCTACCAGTTCTGGTTGAACGTAAGCGATGATGATGCTGAGAAGTATATCAAGATTTTCACCGACCTCGACAAGGAGACTATCGATGCCCTCGTAGAAGAGCACAAGCAGGATCCTGGTCGCCGTGTACTCCAGAAGCGTCTGGCTGAGGAGGTTACCGTAATGGTTCACTCACAGGAGGACTTGGATATGGCTATTGCAGCCAGCAACATCCTCTTCGGTAAGGCTACCAAGGAGAATCTGGCACAGCTCGATGAGGCTACATTGAACGATGTATTCGCCAATGTTCCTCACTACGACCTCGACAAGAACCTGCTCGGTGGTACAGCCGTAGATCTCTTCAATCAGGAGGGTATGCAGATCTTCCCAAGCAAGAGCGAGATGCGCAAGCTCGTTAAGGGTGGTGGCGTTTCTCTCAACAAGGAGAAACTCGCTGCTTTCGACCAGGTTGTAACTGCTGATGACCTGATTGACGGCAAGTATCTTTTGGTTCAGAAAGGTAAGAAGAACTACTTCTTGATTACCGTTAAGTAATCGTTAAAAGTATTGAAAATATTTGGTAGTGGAGAAAAAATCCACTACCTTTGCATCCGATTTGCTTGTCCTATGGTGTAATGGTAGCACTACAGTTTTTGGTTCTGTCAGTGGTGGTTCGAATCCGCCTGGGACAACAGATTATGAAATAACCCTTCAGGTCTTTGCGGATTTGGAGGGTTATTTTGTTATATAAGAGTTTAGTTTAGGTAGAGAAGGTTTATGCAAGAGATAGACTTGATATTTCAGCACTATTATCGTCCGCTATGTCTTTATGCCACTCATTATCTTCATGATATCGATGAGGCTGAAGACGTGGTGCAGGATTGTTTTGTGAAATTGATAAGTAGGAACATCATGCCGGAAAACATCAAGGCTTTCTTATATACCTCTGTGCGCAATGCCTGCATCGACCGGTTGCGCCGCCAGTCTCCGATAGATACGGAGATTTCTCCTTCTGACTTGAGCGGCACAATTTCTGATGACCAGGCACAGGAAAGTTCTTTCCGGGAGGCAGAACTGTGGACGGCTATCGAGCTATTGCCCGAACGATGCAGGGAAATCTTCCTCATGAGCAAGCGTGATGGCATGACTTATCGGGAGATTGCCGAAGAACTCAACCTGTCGCAAAAGACCGTAGAACATCAGATTTCCAAGGCTTTAAAGACCTTACGAGGCAAGAAAGATGATTTTCTTGCAGATTTTTTCTATATTTTACCTTTCATCCATGGGGGTATTCTGTAATTCTTGCGTTATAGCAATAAAAGAATGAATAAAAGTACAGTTATGAAAGGTAAAGAGATTATTTTTGCGCTCTCAATTCTAGCCTTGCCAGCTCCAACGTTGGCAGGCACGCCGAAGATGATGGTGGAGGCTCAGACTTCTACCACCATCCGTCAGCAGATGGATTGGCTGCACCGCATCAGGAAAATCAACTTCGTCTATGATTCATCGCTTGATGGGGAATTGAACATCAAGTATCATGGACCAGATATCCAGCATCTTTCGGTGAAGAAGGCACTGAAGGCGCTTTTCGAGAAAACTCATATTCTATATAATATCAATGCGAACTATGTGATATTGAAGCGAAAACCCATACAACAAATATCAACATCTTACACGAATATAGATCACAAAGTTCAGCAGGTTCAGCGTCGCCATACTCTCAGCGGATACGTCCGTGACGAGAGTGGCGAATCGCTGATTAATGCCACCATCTATGATCTGACGGATGGCATCGGTACAACCACCAATGAATATGGTTTCTTTTCGCTTACCCTGCCCGAAGGCGAGCACCAGCTCCGCTTTTCGTATGTGGGCTATGCCGACAAGGTGGAGAAGCTGAATCTCTCGAAAGATATGCATCATAATATGGCGCTTAGGGTAGATGGTAAACTGCCTGAGGTGGTGGTAGATGGCGACTTGAACTCTCCTCTTCTGACCACACAAACCGGCAAGCGCTCCTTTTCGAACAAGGATATCAAGACTGAATTTGCCCTGATGTCTTCGCCGGATGTGGTGAAGACCCTGCAGCGTGTGAGTGGAGTGGCAGAAGGACAGGAGTTGGCAAGCGGACTCTATGTGCATGGCGGCAATGGCGATGAGAATCTTTTTCTGATTGATGGTACTCCGCTTTATAATACGAATCATGCGCTGGGTCTTTTCTCCAGTTTCAATGCCGATGTGGTGAAAAACGTGGATTTCTACAAGAGCGGCTTTCCTGCACGATATGGTGGAAGATTGTCGTCGGTGGTGGATGTGCGTACTGCCGATGGAAACATGAATCAGTTTCATGGCGCCTATCGCATCGGACTGCTCGATGCCAGTGTGCAGTTTGAGGGACCTATCCAGAAAGGCAAGACCTCTTATAATATAGGTATGCGCCGTTCCTGGTTGGATTTGCTGTCCCGTCCCCTGACCAAGGCTTTCTCTGATCCGGATGAGAAACTTTCGATAGGTTATTACTTCATGGACCTGAATGCCAAGGTAACCCATCGTTTCAACGACCGTTCGAAGATAGACTTGAGTCTCTATCACGGAAAAGACAGTTGGGACGTGACGGATGATATGGATGATAGCAAGGGGGATTGGTACCATGAAGGTGATTCATATAATAAGGAATTAACGAAGACGCAGCTCAATTGGGGAAATTTCAATGTAGCTTTGAATTGGAATTATCTGTTTTCACCGAAGCTCTTTGCCAACTTCACGGCTGTATATTCCCATAACCGTTCCAAACTTTACTCCCTGGATAATGACAGGGAAATCTATCCACAAACCAAGAATGAAAGGGTGTGGAGTCATTTGGAGCATGGCTATACTTCTACTATCTATGATGCCGGATATCGCACGGCATTCGATTACCGTCCGAATCCACGTCATCATATCCGTTTCGGTCATGACTACACGATGCATCTCTTCCGTCCACAGACGGTGATGCAGCTTGACTATATGGGAGGTGGAAGTGGTGCTGAGATGGATACCATCCGTGTGAATAGTACCAATAGGCATGTGTCTCATGAATGGTCGGCGTATGCGGAGGATGAAATCTGTCTCAGTGATAAATGGAGCCTGGATGCTGGTTTCCATCTGGGATTGTTTCATATCAGCGATAAGAACTTCTTCAATATAGACCCTCGCTTCGCACTGAAATACCAGTGGAGTCATGCGGTATCGCTGAAGGCTTCTTTCACGCAGATGACTCAGTATGTGCATAAGATATCCAACAGTTATCTGGATTTGCCTACTGATTATTGGGTGCCAACCACCAAGGATTTGAAACCGATGCGTTCTTATCAGATTGCAGCTGGCATCTATGCGCAGCCGAATCGCCACTGGATTTTATCGCTCGAAGGCTATTACAAGCTCTCAAAGCATCTTCTGCAATACAGCAGTTGGCTGGGAATCGAACCTCCGGCAGAGAATTGGGATAGTCAGGTGATAGATGGCAAGGGATTGTTCTATGGTTTGGAGGCAGATGCCACATATCGTACCAATCACCTGACCTTGAGCGGTTCCTATACGCTCTCCTGGAACAAGCGGAAGTATGATGAGTTCTATCAGGACTGGTATTACGACAAGTATGACAATCGCCATAAGTTGAACCTTTCCTTGAGATATGATTTCAACAGGAAGGTGAGTTGCTATGCGGTGTGGAGTTATCATTCCGGCAATCATGCCACCGTGCCAACTCAGATTGCAGCACTGCCTGGTTTGCCGGATGGTGGCAATCGATACCCTGGCAGTTGGTGGAATTCGGCATCTTTTGTCTATGCCATCCCCAACAACCTGACCTTACCGGCTTATCATCGTCTGGACTTGGGCTTTGATTTCCATCATGTTACCAAGCATGGACATGAGCGCATCTGGAACTTGAGCATCTACAATGCATATTGTCACCTGAACTCGATGTATGTCAAGGTGGATTACGATGAGAAAACAAAGCGGTTTAGGGCAAAGAACAAGGGATTTGTCCCAATCATTCCTTCGTTCAGCTATACCATCAAGTTCTAATGAATAGCATAGTGAATAGTAGATGTAGATTTTATGTAAAGATAAAAAGAGATAAAAATGAAAACAATGATATATAGGGCATTTAGCTTCATGCTTTTATGTTTGGCGTTGGTTTCCTGCAAGGATGATTTTGATATTCAAAAGCTGCAGGATCATCCCCGACTGGTGGTTTATTGCTTTCCTACCGAAGGTGATACCACGCTCGTCAGTGTAGCTAAGAGTCTGCCTGTAGCATCAGTAAAGGGGAATGTTGACATCTTATCCCGCGAAAAGGTAGATGCACATATTATATATAAGGTGAATGGGGTGGAGCAAACGGTGAAACGCATCGCAAACGAGGAAGAGGCTCAACTCTTTACCCGAAGCACAAAATCCGATGTGCTTTCGCAACTGGTAGGTCAGTATTATGTGGTAGGCAAGCAGAAAGCTGGCGACAAAATCAGTATTCAGGTTTCTGCACCGGATTTCTCATCTGTTTCAGCATCTACTTATATCCCAGAGAAGGTAGAAGTGGAGTTGGGTGATGTTAAATTGGAAATGAAATCATCGGATGGTTATAACCCGATAACGATTGATAGGGTAGAAGCCATTTTCCATGATAATCCTTCTTCGGAAGATTATTATTCGGTGAAGCTCAGATTACTGAATCGAGAAAAGAACCGTGATCTAGGGCTGCTGACAGACAATGAACCCTTGTTGAACAAGAAGTCGAAGCTGGATGATGATTTCGGTATGGATGATTATGAGTATTTTGGTAATGCCTACATCTTTAATGACCGTACGATAAATGGCAAGACCTATACACTTCATCTGGATACATACTCTAATTCATATTATCAGTCATTTTATAGTTTTTCTTATGTAGTAGATTTATACAAGGTAACTCCTGAATATTATCGGTTTCTCAAGAGTATCAACGATGCGCAGAGCAACAGTTGGGCAGATGTGGGCTTGATGCAGGTTACGCCTACCTATTCGAATGTAAAAGAAGGCTTCGGAGTGGTGGCTGGCTACAATATAAGTTCTGTTTCGAAATACTTCTATAAATAACGAAGATAATGGAGGAATATATACCAAGTGCTTTGCCATTGCCGGCAAGGCACAGATTACAGGACAATTTTAAACGAAGAAAGGGATTCTATGATGAAGATCAATAAGAATGAACAGGATTTTGTGCTGAAGTATTTTCTGCCGGGCAAGCTGGATACCCGGAAGGCTTTGCGGAAAGTGAAGGCTCGGGTTGGCATTGCTGATGAAGAAGTTTCGCATGCAGCAACTGTATCTTTACGCATGCGTCGCATCCGCTGGATAGCAGTGGCTGCATCTATTCTGGTGCTCTTCACCATAGGAGCCTATACGCTTTTGCAGCCAAAGACGGTGACGCTTTCTGCTGAATCGGAAGTAATGGCGTATCATCTGCCTGATGGAACGAAGGTATCGTTGATGCCTCATTCTTCTCTTTCCTATCAGGAAGATGATTGCAGAAAGGTGGAGATGAAGGGCTGTATCTATTATCAGGTGAAGCATGATGAACAGCATCCTTTCGATGTGGTAGGAGAGCATGGACATGTAAGGGTGCTCGGTACCCAGTTTATGGTGGATGAAAGAACAGATGTTCCCGAAGTGATGGTAACCAGTGGAAAGGTGCTTTTCACGGCTCGCAGTTCTGCTGAAGGTGTCTTCCTGATTAAAGGCAAGCGGGCACGTCTGTTGAAAGGGGCTGTCCAGCCTGAGTTGTTGGCTGATTACGACATCAACGATGTGGCATGGGCTACGCATCGTTTGCATTTCGACAATACTCCATTATCCGAAGTATTGGAGGAACTATCTAAATTGTCAGGCACCAGATATACGGCTTCTGATGAGAGCAAGCGTCTGACGGGTGATTTTGAAACAGATTCTATCCCGCAGGTTATTCAGGTGATAGAAGAGACTTTGGGTGTTCAGATACGATAAGTGTGTGAATAAAACATCGTAAAAAGGGACTAACTTATGAAAAGTAGTCAATAAAATGAGAAAATAAGTAAAAAGGTCGCATCTTTCGTATTGATTAAGAGCTAGATTCAAAAATATTTTGTATCTTTGCCATCGTAACAAATCAAACAACAGAAAATATAGAAGTATGGACTTTAACAAACTATTCTCATTGGAGGGTAAGGTTGCCCTCGTAACTGGTGCCGCATACGGTATCGGTTTCGCTATTGCTGAGGCTTATGCCAAGGCAGGTGCAAAAATTGCTTTCAACTGCCGCAGCCAGCATCACATGGATCAGGCGCTTGCTGATTACAAGGCTAAGGGTATTGATGCCAAGGGTTATATCTGTGATGTAACTGATGAGGAACAGGTGAAGAACATGGTTGCTGATATCGAGAAGGAACTCGGTGTTATTGACATCCTGGTAAATAATGCAGGTATCATCAAGCGTATTCCTATGACGGAGATGTCTGTAGATGACTTCAAGCAGGTAATCGACATCGACCTTACTGCACCATTCATCGTATCTAAGGCTGTTATCCCAGGTATGATCAAGAAGGGCCATGGTAAGATTATCAACATCTGTTCTATGATGAGCGAGTTGGGTCGTGAAACCGTTTCTGCATACGCTGCAGCCAAGGGTGGCTTGAAGATGTTGACTCGTAACATCTGCTCTGAGTATGGTGAGTACAATATCCAGTGTAACGGCTTGGGTCCTGGTTATATTGCAACTCCACAGACTGCACCACTTCGTGAGCGTCAGGCAGACGGTAGCCGTCATCCATTCGACAGTTTCATCTGTGCAAAGACTCCAGCAGGCCGCTGGTTGGATCCAGAGGAGTTGGAAGGACCAGCCGTGTTCCTGGCTTCAGAAGCATCTAACGCAGTAAATGGCCACATCCTCTATGTAGATGGTGGTATTTTGGCTTACATCGGCAAGCAGCCAAAATAATATCAAGTAATATCATACAATAAAAGGGCATTCCGAGAGGAATGCCCTTTTACGTCGAAAATAATCTTAACAATTATTTGTTGAGTGCATCAGCGAGCTCAGCACCAGCCTTGAACTTAGCCACCTTCTTAGCTGCAATCTGGATCTTCTCCTTGGTTGCTGGGTTGATACCCTCGCGAGCAGGACGCTCGTTTACGCTGAAGGTACCGAAGCCTACCAACTGGATTTTGTCACCTGCGATGAGAGCCTCCTTCAACGCATTAGTAGTTGCGTCGAGAGCTGCCTTAGCCTGTGCCTTTGTGATCTCTGCACCTGCTGCAATCTTGTCGATCAATTCTGTCTTGTTCATAATTATACGTTATTAAATGATTAGTAATTTCTATCAATTATCGATTTTGCTTACAAATATAGTCTTTTCCTTTGAAAGTTCAAATAAAAAAAGCAGAAAAGTGATGAAAATAGTGAAATTTTATTGTAATCTACTCATTTTTTGGTGATTTCACGGATATTTTTAGTAATTTTGCCACCAAATTTCAAATTTTAATAAGATCATTAATAGTTAAGGCAAAAATTGTTATGCGCAATATTCCAATAGTTACAAAGAATCTGCTGATAGTGAATGTGGTGGCCTTTCTGGCTTGCCTGGTCATGGGAAAGAACGGAACCGATGGGTATGTTCTCAATGATATCTTGGGACTTCATTTCTTCATGGCTTCCGATTTCCATTTTTATCAGCTGTTTACGTATATGTTCATGCATGGTGGTTTCGAGCATATTCTCTTCAATATGTTCGCCCTTTGGATGTTCGGATGTGTCGTAGAGAGAGTCTGGGGACCGAAGAAGTTCCTTTTTTATTACATAGCCTGCGGCGTAGGTGCCGGCCTCTTTCAGGAAGCAGCTCAGTATGTTACCTATATCGTCAAGGATATGGCTGCCTATGAGTTTGTAGTAAGTGGTGAGGGCGCCCGTATGGCTATGGGCGATTATCTCAACATGTGGACCACGGTAGGTGCATCGGGTGCCATCTATGCCATCCTGCTTGCATTCGGAATGATTTATCCTAATGAGCGAATATTCATCTTCCCGTTGCCTGTACCTATCAAGGCGAAGTATTTCGTGATTGGCTATGCTGCCATCGAGCTCTTCTCTGCCTTGGCAACCCGTGGCGATGGTGTGGCTCATATTGCCCACCTGGGAGGTATGGTATTCGGTTTCTTCATGATCCGTTACTGGCGTAAGCAGATGGATGGAGGTTATCATAACTCTTCTGCTGCCGATTCTTTCGATAAGTTACGTAATATGTTTGGGGGTAGAAACAAGCAGACCAAGCAACGTTTCGATTATACCCGCAATGAGAACTATACCCGCAACGATAATTATAGCCGTAATGATACCTATACCACAGATTTCCAGCGTACAGATGAAGCCGAAGAGCGCAAGAAGGCTGCACAGAAGGAGATTGACCGTATCTTGGATAAGATACGCAAGAGTGGTTATGACAGTCTGACCCGAGAAGAGAAACAGACTCTTTTTGACCAGAGTAACAGATAGCGTCATGTTGAATGGATTAAGGGATTTTACGGTCAAGATGGTGGCAGGAGCCAATGTGGCTACTGTTGCCTTTATGTTATTGGTGGGATATTCTGATCTGCTGAATCCGGAACGTTTTCCCGCATTCTGCAATGCAGGACTGCTCTTTCCGGTCTTTCTTTTCCTCAATCTAGGCTTTCTGATATTCTGGGTCATCTTCCGTGCCAGGTATGTTCTCATTCCTTTGTTGGGCTTTCTGGTCAGCTTCGTACCTGTCCGGCAGTATATGCCGGTCAATATGAAGGGAGATGCTCCGAAGGAAAGCATCAAGGTTCTGTCGTACAATACCTGGGGATTCGGAAACCAGACGGAAGATGAGGATGGAGTGAATATCTGCCTGTCTTATCTGTTGGAACAGAATGCTGATATTGTCTGTTTGCAGGAAGCGCAGCCTACCGGCAGGAATGCAGAGCAGATAGACAGTATGCTGAAGCCGATTTATGCTTATCAGGACGTTATGGTTCATCCCCATGGCGGAAACGCCTTGATGCTGCTGAGTAAATATCCTATCCTTTCCAAGGAACTGATTCCCTATGAATCGCAGGGGAATATGAGTGTGGCTTACCGTTTGAAAATCAACGATAAGCCAGTTCTGCTTATCAATAATCATCTGGAGACGACGGGTTTGAGCAAGGAAGACCGTCAGCAGTTCAAGAAACTGGTCGTAGGCAAACTGCAGGTAGATACTGCCGAGCAGACCTCCAAGCTTCTGGTGGTGAAGTTGGCAGAGGCAACGAAGAAGCGTGCGCCCCAAGCCGAAGCGGTGGCGAGATACATCAGGGAGCATCGGGGGATGAGTACAATCCTTTGCGGTGACTTCAATGACGGACCGATCTCTTACGTGCATCGCACGATAGCTAAGAATCTGGTAGATTGCTATGTAGAAAGCGGCAACGGACCGGGAATCAGCTATCATCGTGGTGGATTTTTCGTACGGATAGACAATATCATGTGTTCTGAGGATTGGGAGCCTTATGAGTGCAAAGTAGATGATAAAATAGCGGTTTCAGACCATTATCCTATCATCTGTAAGCTAAAAAAGCGCCCAAAAAAGCAAAAATAAGGCAAAATATTCTTATATAAGAAAAAAAATGCGTATTTTTGCACGTCATTATATATGTAATGATGAATTATAAAGCTGAAAATAAATAAATTAATAACAATAAAATAGAAATGCAAAACAAAGGAATTGTAATTTGTGTAGCCGTCTTACTGACTCTCGCAAGTATCTTCTATTTGTCATTCTCGTTTGCCACACGTTACTATGACAGCGAGGCTGCAAAGATCAAAGACCCTATTGCTCAGCAGGATTATAAGGATTCTGTAAAGTACCTGGGTGTTTATTCTTACCAGAACTGCTTGGAGACCCAGATTGGTCTTGGACTTGACCTGAAGGGCGGTATGAATGTAATTCTTGAGATTTCTGTACCTGATGTAATTGAAAACCTTGCCGATCACAAGACCGACGCTGGTTTTACCAATGCCATGAAGGAAGCCAGAGCTCAGGAAGAAGCTAACGGTGGTGACTTCGTGTCACTTTTCATTAACGCTTATCACAAGAGCGCACCTGGTCATAAACTCGCAGAGGTATTTGCTACCCAGCAGTTGCAGGGCAAGGTTTCTCCTCAGAGCAGCGATGCAGAGGTAGAGAAGACTATCCGCGCTTCTGTACAGGATGCTATCGACAACTCTTTCAACGTTGTCCGCACCCGTATCGATAAGTTCGGTGTTGTACAGCCTAACATCCAGAAGTTGGAAGGTCAGCAGGGCCGTATCATGGTAGAAATGCCTGGTATCAGCCAGCCTGAGCGTATGCGTAAGATGCTTCAGGGTAGTGCTAACCTTGAGTTCTGGGAGACATATAACTCTGAGGAAATCGCTCCTTATCTCCAGCAGCTCGACACTCGTATTGCCAATGGCGATAACGGTGAGGAGAAGAACGATACCGTAGCAGCAGATTCTGCTGCCGCTAAGAAGGATGTAGCTAAGGCCGAGCCTAAGAAGGCAGAAACTAAGTTCTCTATCAAGAAGAAGGACGATGCTGCTGCCAAGGTAGGCGAGGATGCTCAGAATGCTGCTGCCATCAAGGCTCACCCACTGTTGGCTCGCTTGCAGCTTGGTGGTGGTTTGAGTACTGTTGGTTACGCCAGCGTTCGCGATACTGCTGCTATCAACAAGATTATCTATTCTGCAGTGGCTAAGCGCCTGTTGCCTTCAGACTTGCGTTTGCTCTGGAGTGCACAGCCTGCTGACAATATCAAGATGAAGAACATCTATGAGCTTCACGCTTTGAAGGTGACAACTACTACAGGTCGTGCTCCATTGGAGGGTGATGTCATCACAGACGCTAAGGATGAGTTCGACCAGATGGGTTCTCCTGTTGTAAGCATGAAGATGAATACAGAGGGTGCCCGCAAGTGGGCTCAGATGACCAAGGCTAACGTGGGCAAGGCTATCGCTATCGTTCTGGATGGTGTAGTTTACTCTGCTCCTCGTGTAAACGGTGAGATTGATGGTGGTAACTCTCTGATTTCCGGTAACTTCACTATCGAAATGACCAAGGACTTGGCTAATACATTGAAGTCTGGTCGTATGCCAGCTCCTGCACGTATCGTTCAGGAGGAGGTTGTAGGTCCTACTCTCGGTGCACAGTCTATCCAGATGGGTATCATCTCATTCGTTGTTGCTTTCGTACTCCTGATGGTTTACATGGTGATGATGTACAACATCATTCCTGGTATGATGGCTAACTTGGCATTGCTCGTCAATGTATTCTTCACACTCGGTATTCTGACGTCATTCCAGGCAGCCTTGACATTGCCAGGTCTTGCCGGTATGGTCTTGTCTCTGGGTACTGCCGTGGATGCTAACGTGCTTATCTATGAGCGTATCAAGGAGGAGCTTCGCTCTGGTAAGGGTATGAAGCAGGCTGTAGCTGCCGGTTATGGTAATGCTTTCTCAGCTATCTTCGACTCTAACTTGACTTCATTGATTACAGGTGTCATCCTGTTGACTACCGGTACAGGTCCTATCCGTGGTTTCGCTACTACTTGGATCATCGGTATCATCGTTTCATTCTTCACAGCCGTATTCTTGACTCGTCTGGTTTACGACTACAAGTTGAATCACGACAAGTGGATGCACTGCAAGTTTGATACTCCTGTTTCTCACAACCTGATGCAGGGCAAGAAGTACAAGTTCATGTCTATGTACAAGACTACCTTCACCGTTGCCATCGTAGCAGCTGTGGTATTCATCGGTAGCTTCTTTGTTCGTGGTTTGAGCAAGAGTATCGACTTCACTGGTGGTCGTAACTATGTAGTACAGTTTGAGAATCCTGTAGAGCCTGAGCAGATCCGTACCGTTCTTGGTGGTGCTTTCGTCAATGCAGATGGTACTAAGGCTACTACAAGTGCTATCGCTATCGGTACAGATGGTAAGACTATCCGTGTATCTACCAACTATATGATTGAGAGCAACAGTCCAACTGTTGACGATGAGGCTGAGACTATCCTTTACAACGCCTTGAAGAAGGCTAACCTGGTTTCTCAGAAGAGTGTTGAGGCATTCAAGAACCCAGACGTTCGCCAGGGTGGTTCTATCATCAGTAGTACTAAGGTAGGTCCTTCTGTAGCTAAGGATATCACTATGGGTGCTATCTATAGTGTGCTCTTCGCTCTGATTGCTATCTTCCTCTACATCCTGATACGTTTCCGCAATGTAGCCTTCTCTGTAGGTTCTACTGTTGCGTTGGCATTCGATGCCTTGACAGTTATCGGTTTCTACTCACTCCTGTGGGGTCTCGTTCCATTCTCATTGGAGATTGACCAGACCTTCATCGGTGCTATCCTGACCGTGGTAGGTTACTCTATCAACGATAAGGTGGTAGTATTCGACCGTATCCGTGAGAACTTGAAGTTGCATCCTAAGGGCGACCGTCAGCAGCTCTTCAATGCATCTATCAATGAGACATTGGCTCGTACCATCAATACATCTACATCTACATTGATTGTGTTGCTCTGTATCTTCATCCTCGGTGGTGACAGCATCCGCAGCTTCTCATTCGCAATGATTCTGGGTGTTGTATTCGGTACTTTGTCTTCTATCTTCATCGCATCTCCAATGGCTTACATCGTTCTTGGCCGCAAGATCAAGGAGGAGCCAGCTGAAGAGACTGCTGTTGCAGAGGTTAAGTAAAACGTAAACAATAAGAGATTCTTCTGTTTCTGTCCGGTGAATGCCGGATGGAAATAGGGAATCATCAAGACTATAAAACGATAAAAGGTCGCTTCCTAGTTAAATAGGAGCGACCTTTTATCGTTTACGTGGTCCCACCGAGAATCGAACTCGGATCAAAGGTTTAGGAAACCTCCGTTCTATCCATTAAACTATGGGACCTTCGAAAACTGACTGCAAAGATACATTAAAACATTGACAATACAAAATAAATGACTATGTTTTTAACACTCATCCTATCAAGTTTACTCACTTTTGTGGAGTTAAACTGCGAAAATCTCTTTGATACACGGCATGATTCGCTTAAGAATGATGTCGAGTTCCTGCCTGAGGGCAGTTATCACTGGACTCCCTACCGCTATTGGCATAAGGTGAACCAGCTGGGGCAGGAGATTGTGGGACTGGGGTATGAGGAGGCTTCCGGAGATGTGCAGCTTCCCGACCTGGTGGCTCTCTGTGAGGTGGAAAACGACAGTGTATTGTTTGACCTGACCAAGCGTTCAGTCATCCGTACGGCTGGTTATGAGTATGTGATGACCGATTCGCCCGATGAGCGAGGCATCGATGTAGCCTTGATGTATCAGCCGTTTTCCTTTTCATTGATACATTCCTGGTCTATTCGGGTGAAGCGTCTGCCGGATACCCGTCCTACGAGAGACATTCTCTATGTTTCGGGACGTGTCATCACGGGCGATACGCTGCATGTGTTTGTGGTGCATGCACCTAGTAGAAGAGGAGGAGAGCGTGAATCCCGTCCTTACCGCCTGCAGGTGGCGAGCCAGTTGGCAGAAGCTGTGGATTCCATTTATGCGCTTCAAAGTGGGGCAAAGATTATTGTGGCAGGAGACTTCAATGATTATCACGACTCTCCCGCTCTGGAATATCTCTATCAGCACCACCTTATTAATATATCTGCCGGAGCACAGGGTAGCCATGGGGCAAAGGCTACTTACCGTTGGCATGGAGAATGGCGCAGTCTTGACCAGATACTGCTGAGCGAATCGATGCAGCATCCGGAAAATGCCTGCAGAATAGGAGATTTGCCTTTCCTGCTCGAAGATGATGAGAAATATGGCGGTAAAAAACCATATCGCACCTACCTGGGTCCGAGGTATTTAGGAGGTTACAGCGATCATCTTCCATTGGTGGCCCGCATCCGGATAGATGATAAATAAGGCACGATTTACTTGACTTTTCGCAAAAAAGGTGGTATAAACAGCACTTTTTTGCGAAAAAGCTTGCATATATTGCACAAATTTCGTAATTTTGCGCACGATTTACAAACATATAGTATTAAGATAACAATGACTCACAATTTGTTAAAAGGCAAGCGTGGCATCATCTTCGGTGCACTCAATGAGGAATCAATCGCTTGGAAAGTAGCTGTTAAGGCTGCTGAAGAGGGTGCTACCATCGCACTCAGTAACACAGCTATGGCTTTGCGTATGGGCACGCTGGATAAGCTCGCTGAACAGATCAACGCTCCTATCATCGCAGCGGATGCGACCAGCGTTGAGGATTTGGAAAAGGTATTCACTGAGGCTCAGGAGAAGCTCGGTGGCAAGATTGACTTCGTGCTCCACTCTGTTGCTATGAGCCCTAATGTTCGTAAGCATCGTACATACGATGATCTCGACTACAATTTCTTGAACAAGACTTTGGATATTTCTGCTATCTCTTTCCACAAGATGTTGCAGGTAGCCAAGAAGTTGGATGCTATCAATGAGTGGGGTTCTGTAGTAGCTCTCACTTACGTAGCTTCTCAGCGTACTTTCTTCGGTTACAACGATATGGCTGATGCCAAGAGCATGCTTGAGAGCATCGCACGCAGCTTTGGTTACATCTATGGTCGCGAGAAGCATGTCCGCATCAATACCATCTCTCAGAGCCCTACAGCTACAACTGCAGGTAAGGGTATCAAGGATATCGCGAATATGATGGACTTCGCTGACAAGATGTCTCCACTCGGAAATGCGGTAGCAGAGGATTGCGCTAACTATTGCGTAATGATGTTCTCTGACTTCACCCGCAAGGTAACTATGCAGAACCTCTTCCACGATGGTGGTTTCTCATCTATGGGTATGAGCCTCCGCGCCATGAACCAGTATGCTAAGGATATGACTCCTTACGAGGATGAGAATGGTAAGGTTATCTACGGATAATAGAAAAACAAGGAAAGGATGATACTCTATATATCATCACATCTATTCATAATAGGCAATATACGCTCATTCCTGCAGGGAAAGAGGTGTATTGCCTATTTGTTTTGCGACTCACACCGAACGAAGTAAGCACGTGCGTCGAACGACGCACGCGCTCACATCGAACGATGCACGTGCTTACTTCGAACGATGCACGGCGCATAATACATAGACTTTACACTATATAAATAGTTATCTTACGCTGTTGGGATATACAACTTTGATACACATAAAGCAAGTAATTAGAAATTTAAGCAAGTAAACATAAGATAGGAAGCGTATGGATTCATTGTTTTTACTTCAGTTTGCCTGTTTCATCTTCATGTTCATCAATGCCTTCATCGTGGCACTCTCTTGTCTGCATGTAAGATGGAAGAACAAACGATACGAACGTTCAAGATGGATGATAGCAGCAGCCATCACAGGTCTGGCGATACAATATGTGATACAGATGAAGTTCGGATTCCGTGCCATAGACGATGATCTGGGGGCGGTGATCAACATTCTCATCTATACCCCTTGCTTCTCGCTCATCTGTATGGGCATCTATAATCTGGAGACCACCCGTGCCAACCGCAGGAAGATGTATCTGGTGTGCGGTGCCATCTATACCGCCATCATCCTGATCTTCTGCGTGGGCGTCAGCCTTCACCAAAGTCTGTATATTAGAGAAGAACTTTATCTGATGCTGGTACTGTTTTGCGTGAGTGTATCCTATTGCATATATATGATTATACGGGAGATGAACAGGCGCAGGAAGATGCTGGAAACGATGGCGGCTACGGATATGCTGCCCTACGTGAGATATTCACGAGCCAGCATATTCATCCTCTGTCTCCCGGTCCTTGTCTTGCCGGTAGCCATGTTCTCCACCACCTTATTATATATACTGGCTCCTGTGGGGCTGATGGCACTGCTGTTCTTTAACCTTACATTCATAGCCCTTGGCAGCAATTACATTCCTACCGAAGAGCTCCTGGACAAGGAAGCGGAAAACAACCCTCCATCTGAAACCGGAAATGGGGGGGGGCAGAGGAAAATTCTGACATACAGCAGAATCCTGCGGATGATAAACCAAGGCAATTGCAGATTATTTCTGATGAACGCAGGAACTTTATCCAGCAGAGCCTGGATGCCTGGTGTGAGAATCAGGGCTACAAGGACTGTAACGTGAATATGCTCACACTTTCCCACACACTCTGCATCTCGAAGAACGAACTGAGTCTGTTCTTCGACCAGTGTCTGCATTCCAACTTCAGGATATGGCTCAGCGAGATCCGTTTCAATGCAGCCAAGAAGATGATGCTGGAGTATCCCGACTACAGCAACGATATCATTTCTGCCGAGTGCGGATTTTCCTGCCGCACCCATCTTTACCGCATCTTCAAGACCAAGGCAGGGTGCTCGCCTACAGAATGGAGAAAATCTGCCAAAAAGGAGTAGCATTTCTAGGAATGCTACTCCTTTTTGGTAGGAATGCGACACTTTTTTAGGGGAATGCGACACCCTTTTTCAGTGAAAAACACTAATTTTGTGGCACGAAAGAAATATTTGAATCTTATACCATCAATCAAGATTTGGCTTTCCGAATCATCATTTCGGAAAGCTTCTTATATATTCTGAAGTAAGCAAATGAAAATAATGTAGTAAGTAATGACAATAATGTAGAGTAATATGATGAATCGTTCAACGACACAGATCAGATTACTGGTTGCTGTGCTTGTTTCCATTCTTTCCTTTTCCTTTGCGAAAGCGGAAGCCAGCGATAGTAACCTGCCAGATTCCAAAGGATGGTATCTGGGCATGGATGGCGGATTGCCTTTCGGCTTATCCACTTTTTCCAGTTTCGGACACGACAAGACCCACCTGGGCTGGGCTGCCGGCATCTATGGCGGTTATCGTTTCAACCCCATTTTCTCAGCAGAACTCTCTGCCAGATATGGAGAGGTGAACCTGTCGGCACAAGACTGCTGCGTGGAGCGCAACTACTGGCTGGGCAGCGATGGCATACTCTACAAGGCAGGTGTCCTGGGTATGGATAGCTGGGAATATGCCCAACTGAAAAGCCATGTCAGGATGGGCTGGTATGGTGCAAGGGTTCACGTGAATCTGCTGGGGCTGTTACGCAATACCGCCCACAGCCGATGGACTGTAGCCGTATCTCCTCATCTCTATGCAGTGACCACCTGCGCAGATATCCAGACCCTGGCAGATCATGCCGAGGTGATGAAAGGCTCTACCCGCTGGCATCTGGGCTATGGAGCCAGCTTGCAGGCTGGTTACCAGTTGACCTCCAATCTTAATCTGGGCATCTATTCCGGTTTGACACGCCTTTCAGGAGAACGTATGGACGGAATGCCGGAACATCTGCACAAGAACAACTTCGTATGGGAAAGCGGAATCAGACTGGGAATCAGCTTCTCAAAAAAGAAAAACAAGATAGTTGAAACTCCATCAGTTCCACAAACGGAAGTTCTACATCAAGATACCATTCTTTCGGAGAATGTCAATCAGAAAGAAAAAGAAACGGAGGATAAGGCTGAAACAAAAGTTGTTGAACAGGATATTAAAGAACCTGTAAAGGTGACATTCCCTGTCATCTACTTCAGCTTCAACCGCATCACCATTCGCCCAAGCGAGGTTTCCAAGCTGAAAAGCATCCTCCATATATTGAAGGAGAATCCGGATATGAAGGTGATGGTGACTGGCTGGTGCGACACAAGAGGCAGCGTGGCTGTCAACAGACGCATCTCCCGCCAGCGAGCACAAGCCCTGAAGACCTGGCTTGTGAAGAGAGGTATTGCAGCAAGACGCATCTCGGTAGTAGGAAAGGGAAGCGACGCTTCCAGAACTGCCCCAAAAGCCCGCCGAGTAGAGACTACAAATCATCATCAGTAACCCATAAAACAAGATAGAAAATGAGAGCAAAAAGAAGATTTAATATTGGGTTATGGGTGCTGCTATGCGTCCCATGCCTATTGGCTAGCTGCGATCATGATGTCCATGATGGCGAAGGGGATGGAGGCTTGTCGGTTTCGCTTGCCTGGGCTGATGAAGCCGATGAGGGCACGGAAGTGAAGGACGTGAAGACATGGATTGTGAATGCTACAGACGGCACGCAGGTGGCGCAAAGCCAGCATGGCAGTGCGCAGGAAATGGCAAAAGAGCGATATGACCTGCCGGAAGGTAACTACCGCATTCTCACCACCACCAATCTGGTGGATCCGTTCACCATCAGTGTGCAGACAAGAGCCGTTGACAACATAAACAGTCTGGCAATCGGACTGTCGGATCCGAGTGCTTCACCCGAACATGCCTATTATGGTGTCACGGACATCGGTATAGACAAGGAGAATGTGCACTATATCACAAAAAATGAAATGCGACATATACTTGCAGAATTGACTATCTTCATAGAAGGAGTTCCTGATAATTTTGCAATGATAGGCAAGGTTCTGAATGTGGCAACCGGACTCCTACCTCTGCAAAAGAATGAGGATGGAACATTCGGGACGGCAAGCTATACCAAGGAGGAGTGTGATATACCTTTGAAAATCGCAGTGCCTGGTGAAACTTTAAAAACGGAAACATTACGCTTGATGCCGACAGCCAACGGTTTTCATACCACCAAGTTGTTTATCCAACTGATTTCTCCTGGGGGAGTAGTTAGCAACTACGACATCGAAGCTCCTGTCATGAAATCTGGCGGCAAGTACCAGATCAACTTGGAATATGAGGAGATGAAACCTTACATGTATCTTACGAGCACGAAGATTGATGATTGGACAGAAGGTTGGGTATATCGTGGTGAAATCCTGAATCCGGGAGATTAAGCGGCTCTATCATTCAAGTGAGAATCAAAACAAGAATATAAACATAAAAAAGTAAAAGACAATGAAAACAAAGACTTATCTCTTTGCCCTGATGGCAATGGCTTTGGCATTGGGCAGTTGTTCTGACAACGAGAACGGTATCGGAGGCGAGACCTCCAAGTATATCACCGTTTCTACCAGCATCGGCAATATGACCCGTGTTGCCACAGATGCGAAAGGCGGTCAAACCTTTGAGGAGGGTGATGAAATCAGTGTGTATGCCTGGACAGGAGATGCAACTGCAGTTCCGGCAGCAACCGGACGTGTGGTGGATAATGCCATCAACAAACTGACCAAAGGCTCGTGGATATCTACTCCGCAGATGCTGTGGAAGAACAACCGCGACAAGCATTATTTCATCGGTGTATATCCTAAAAAAGCCATTTCAGACCTTGCGGCTGGTGAATATGTATTTGATGCGACAAAGCAAGTGGAAAGCGACCTGCTGGTGGCTGTGAATGCTGACGGAATAACTGCAGAAGGCAAACAGGCTGTACCGCTTACCTTTACCCATGTGATGGCTAAACTTCTAGTAAACCTCACCTATAAGAATCAGTGGGGAACAGAGGGACCTACCGTAGATAAGGTAGTTGTAGGCGATGCCGTAAAAAGTGCAACCGTCAATTATCTCACCAAGGTTGTCACCCCATCTGCAGTAGCAGAAGATAAAGCCAACTTCGACATGCCTGCTTTAACTGCCAACAAGCAATATGCTTCCATCATCATCCCGCAGGATGGCGTTCAGAAGATTACCGTCGTAATAGGCGGCAAGAATTTCATCTACGACAACGGCACTCCTTTCAAGTTTGAGAGTGGCAAGGTTACAACCGTCAACCTGGTGGTAGGTCGTGATACAATTACCCTGAATGAAGTAAAGATTACCGATTGGGAGACCAGTACCCCTATTACCGGTGAAGCAGTCGATTAAATTAATATTCAACTCTAAAAACAGAATAATATGAAAGTAATACATTTTTTCGCAATAACAGCTATGGCAGCTGCCATGTTTACCAGCTGTTCCAACGATGGAGATCTGGCGCAGAGCAATTATCCTAGTGATAACATCATCCGCGTAACTACAGATTTGAACAATGCTAAGACTCGTGCAGACGAGAACAGTGGTTCACTCATGGAAAAAGACTTCCTCATGACTATCGTGAATAAGAATTCTGAGAGCTCTCTGGCTGCTACATATACCTATGTCAACAAGAGGTTTTCTAAGACTTCCGGCACATGGAGCTGCGGTGAAACTCTGCTTTGGCAGAATGCGATAACACCTGTAGATATCGTGGCATTGGCTCCTGCACAGGAAACAATATTCAATGGTGTCTATGATCAAAGTAAAGGTTTTCAATCTTTCTCTTATAGCGTAGCTGCCGACCAGACGACAGCTGATGCCAAGAACGACTTGCTGTACTGTTATTCCCCAGACTTTGAGCCAGGAAAGAAACTCGTGGATCAGAAACTGAACATCACGTTCAATCATGCTTTCTGTTTGATAGATATCATCGTAACACTGGGAACCGAATTCAACGTGCCATCTGTTCCAACAACTTCTCCTATCACAGAGGTTACCATAGGAGGAACTAAGATTGCAGCGAATGTAAATGTGACCAGCACAACTGCCATCGCGACCCCTACAGATAAAGCAGTTGCTACCGATATTAAAGCAACACAGGGCACTTTTACCTTTGATAAGGACAATGCAAAAAAGTCCTGTACAGCTAGATTCTCCTGCATAGTCATTCCGCAAACCATTGCTGCCAATGACTTCAAGATTACACTGAAGACTGCCAATAAGGCCTATGAATGGATTTTAGATAAAGAAATCACCTTGAAGAGCGGATTCAGTCATACTCTCAAGCTTACCATGGGTAATGATGTGGTATTGACTACAAAGGAAAGCATCACAGCTAAACCATGGCTCAATGAGCCTGATAGCACTCTTGAGACAGAATAAAAAACATAAACTTTTAAAAGAACGACTATGAAGTATCAGAAAATATTAGGTTTGGTTGCAACTGCCGGTTTGTTCCTGGCAGGTTGTGCAACAGATACCGACACCCAGAATGCATGGTTCAACGATTCGAATGCAGTCCGCATTTCGGCTTCAGTGGGTAACGCCACCACACGCAGTAATCCAACGGCAACAGATGATGCTGGCTTGACGAGTTTTAACAGTGGAGATAAGATAGGTATAAGCAATAGTGGCTCATCGCTCACTTACACCTTCGATGGTGACAACTGGACGCCAGGTAATTCCGAGTATCTGGTATGGGATACTAAGAATCTGACATTCCAATGCTGGTATCCAGCCGATGGCAAGAACTCCTTTGAGTATGGCTATATCCAGGAAGACCAGAGTGATGCAGATAAGATTGTAAAGTCTGATTATATGGCTGCTGAGACAACCCCTAAAACTATCCCTTCAGATAAAGTTCTCACTGTAAAATTGGAACGCAAGACCGCCCGTCTGATTTTTAAGATACAGCGTTTTAACGACCAGTTTACTGCTAGTGCAAAGATCAACAACCTCAGTATTGTTAGCAAGGCAACTACTGATGTCAGCGAGACAGCTACTGTTAATATCACTCCTTTGCATACTGGTGAGGGTGCAATTGGTTCAACCTATACTGCTCTGGTTGCTCCAGGAAGTATCGAGGCAAACATCAAGGTATCTGATGGAGGAACAATCTCTGACCCTCTTGTTGTCAAGACTGGAGGCTTAGTGGCTGGCAAGAGCTATACCTACAACCTCATTGTGGGTAAAAAAGCAGTAACCATAGCTGACGTAAAAGTAGCAGATTGGCAGAGTGCCAATATTAGCGAAAAACAGGAAACGGCTGAAGAAATACCTCCTTACGTAACTTTCACAGCGGATAAATGGCATGATTTTTACCTGATAGGCGAAAATGGATATGTACACTCTGGTCTTGAGTATTCCGTAAACTTCGGAGAATGGAAAAAATATACTTCCAGTTCTGTAACGTTTGGTGGAAAGTATGGTAATCTCCGCTTGCGTGGTACAAATGAAAATGGTACAGCAGAAAGTGCAACTAAGTATGCTAGAATCAGTATTACTCAACCAGGAAATGGAAATGTGAAATGTACAGGTGACATCCGTACATTGCTCAACTACAAAAATTACAAGAATGTTAATACAAGCAATGCCCGTTTCTGCTATCTGTTTAAGAAGTGTGATGTATTAACCTCTGTTCCGGATTTGCCAGCCACAAATTTGGCAGATAACTGCTATCTTCATATGTTCGAAGAATGTACATCTATAGCAGAGGCTCCGAAGTTGCCAGCCAAAATAATGGCAGATCACTGTTATGATTATATGTTCAGGAAATGTACTTCCATAGAGAAAGCTCCGGATTTGCCAGCCACAAAATTGGCAACCCGCTGTTATTATGGTATGTTTTCTGGTTGTACAGCTCTAACAGAGGTTCCTGATTTGCTAGTCAAGGATTTGCCAGAAGGTTGCTATCAATCTATGTTCTCAACGTGTGAGGCACTTGTAAATGGTCCGAAAGTTTCAGCTGAAACAATAAAACAATACAGCTGCTATCAAATGTTTGCTTATTGTTATAACTTATCTTCTGTCAAATTGTTAATTCCAAGCAATCAAATGAAGGTTTCTTATGGTGTTTATTCTTGTTTTAGTGACGCTGGAACAAAAGCATCTACCCGCACTCTCACAGTAAAAGACAAAGCGGCCTATGATGTAATGATAAAGCACTATTCTTACCCAGATCTCTGGAAGATTGGTCAATGTACCGTACTGGATGAAAGTGGTAATAAAATAACAGAATAATGAGAAAGAGCCCGACATGGCTGTATGCTCTGGAGGGTATGAAATAACATTGCAAAAGCAAAACTAAAGGGTCTATATGCCACGATGAACAGGTGGCGTATAGACCCTTCATCGTGTCCCGATGCCCGTTCGGTGGATGATATGGCTGTGTGGTGGTTTCGTGCTACCTGTTTTCATGGTTTGAAGTACCTATTGTATTAAAATATCTTAATATCCCGCTTTATGCTCAATGTTTATTTGGTCGTATGTGTAAAAAAGTGTAGCTTTGCATTGATATTACGTGTCAGAAAGTGTAAACTTTCGACATTATCATGTGTCGAAAAGTGTAATGATCTGATTGTTTTTTGTGTCTAAAAGTGTAAAGGTATGAAGAGAAAGATATATGCTAAGCTTGTAGAATGGAAAAATCAAGAGTGTCATAAGCCGTTGATATTAAACGGGGTAAGACAATGTGGCAAGACTTATATTCTTAAAGAATTCGGTCGTGCAGAGTTTGATAATCTTGCTTATGTAAGTTGCGATAGGAATGATAACCTGCAAGCCATATATGAAGGCGACTTCGATACGGCGAGAATCATTCGAGGATTAAGTGCTTTGACTGGTGTGGATATAATTCCTGGTAAAACCCTTATATTCTTGGATGAGGTGCAAGCATTCCCACAGGCGTTGGAAGCTTTGAAGTATTTCTGCGAAGATGCTCCAGAGTATCATATTGTGGTGGCAGGTTCGCTGTTGGGGGTTGCCCTGCATGCAGGTGTGTCATTTCCCGTAGGCAAGGTTCAGACAATGCGTCTGTTCCCTATGGATTTTGAAGAATTTCTTATGGCCATGGGAGAGGACCAGCTGCTCAAGTTGATGCACAGCAAGGATTATACGTTGATGAATGCGTTCCACGAAAAACTGAAAGATTATTTGCGTCAATACTATTACGTGGGCGGAATGCCTGAAGTTGTGAAGATGTATATGGAAAACAAATTGCTCGGGCAAGTGCGCACTATTCAGAATGAAATTCTCTCCAATTATGCAAGCGACTTCTCCAAGCATGCTCCTGCACAGGAGGTGCCTCGCATAGATATGGTATGGCAGTCCATACTCGGTCAGCTTTCGAAAGAGAATAAGAAGTTTGTCTATGGGGTATTGAAAAAGGGTGGCAGAGCCAAGGAATTTGAGTTAGCCATACAGTGGTTGGTGGATGCCGGTTTGGTTTATAAAATAACTAAGGTGACAAAGCCTGAGTTGCCGTTGAAGTTTTATGAAGACTTGTCGGCATTCAAGTTGTATCTGTGCGATTGTGGACTGATGGGGGCTATGGCTGATACCGCTGCAAAGGATGTGTTACTTGGCGATAACGTATTCACGGAGTACAAAGGAGCGTTCACAGAACAGTATGTCCTTCAGCAGTTGCTTGCATCGGGTATTACCCACATCTATTATTACAGTTCTGATACTTCTCGTATGGAAATGGATTTCCTCGTTCAGCGTGAAGGGGCATTATTGCCTATAGAAGTAAAAGGCGGTACAAGCATCAAAGCCACCTCATTGCATAACTATCTTAAGGAGCACCCTGACATATCTGCCATACGTTATTCTATGTTGCCTTATCGTCAACAAGAGAATATCTCCAACATACCGCTTTATGGAGCCTTTCTGCGTACTTAATGTTGTGTGAAACCATTGCTGTTGCAAGAAACATATACCACAACCTTGCCGTCCCTGCCAATGTTGTATTGGGATAAATAAACGACAAGGGTCTATATGCCACGATAAACAGGTGGCGTATAGACCCTTGATTATATGGTGATATTCGTAATCTACATCTCCGCTTTCAGCAGTTTTATCTCCTCTGCCGTCAGCCCCGTCATATCCATGACCGATGCGTCATCCATACCCTTTGCCAGCATCTTCCTGGCAATCTCAAGGCTTCGCAGGTTCATGCCCTTTTCCATGCCTTGCTTCATGCCCTTTTCCATGCCTTCAGCAATTCCTTTCTCCATACCTTCTTCCTTACCTTTCTGGTAGCTGTCATCTATGAGGGTTCTTTCAACGCTTACGGAATCCCAAAACTTGTCGTAGGCTCTGAGTTCGGCATCCGAGAAACCAGAAATCTCCAGCTCTTCTGTTGTCGGCAGATATTGTTGCTGTTGTATCAGTTCATTTTCATTGAGTGACTGAAGGGTATTCAGAAGGTTTTTCAATCGATCGGGATGATTGCCGAATATCTTCTTGAACGTGAGGTCTGCCTTAGGATCTAAGTACTTCATAACCATCTGTTTTAAAATTCTCAAGTGCAAAGTTACGACTTTATTTTCATATCTGCAAGAGATTTCTGGGAAATGTTACGGAAAAAGTTAGGAACCCACATATTTTATGTTATAAGGTAAATATATGTGTAAATCTGTGACAAGGGTCTATATGCCACGATGAACAGATGGCGTATAGACCCTTGATTATATGGTAATATTCATAATCTACATGGCATCAAACCAAAGTTGTCATTTTCAAAAAATCTCGCAGATGAATGTGCTTAATGCCATCAATATTGGTTTGACTGTAAAGCCTATCCATAGAAATCACGTATTTGGGATGACTGTCTTTTATCAATTTCAAATTGCCGAATTCACGTTTTACCGTTTCCTCAGAAGCCAGCAGATAGGTAACTTGCACATACGCCACATTATCCGCTTTCTCGGCAACAAAATCAATCTCAGCCTTATACATCTGACCAACATATACTTTATATCCCATCCTGCTCAAATGGATATATACAGCGTTCTCCATTACCTTTTCTATATCAAAACGCCTATTGCCGCCTATAATATAATTCCTGATTCCTAGGTCTTCGAAATAGAACTTGTCGCCTAACTCGAAAAGTCGTTTACCATGAATGTCGTATCTGTTAACTCGATCGATAATAAACGCATTGCTTAAATACTCCAAATACGTGAGAATCATCTTGGCAGACGTTTCGGTGTTCTGACTCTTCAGGAATTTAACAATACTCGTTGCCGAGAATTGTTTACCGATATTATCGCTCACAAACTTCAGCAGCGTTCGCAACAATGGTATGTTTCTGATGTTTTCTCGCTCTATGATATCACGAAGCACTATCGTATTATACACATTGTCAAGATAATCTTCTACCAAATCGGTATTTTCCAACCCTAAATTGCGCAACTGAGGGAGTCCGCCATACTGCAGATACAGGTTCAAGGAAGCATCATCATCCTTCAGTTCATGGAACGTCAGGAACTCTTCATAGCAGAGTCCTCGAATACGATAAGCTATATATCTGCCTCTCAGGCGAGTTGCCAGTTCGCCCGACAGCATCTTGGCATTGCTGCCGGTAATCATAATCTGGCAGGTATCATCCGATTGGATACTGAGGAGTGCTTTCTCGAAATCAGAAATTTCCTGCACCTCATCAATAAACAGATAGTTTTCCTTACCCTCAACGATGTTGGCTGCTACATAAGTCTCCAGATCCTGATAGTTGGCTATCATATCAAATGAGGTTTTCTCCTTATCTATATAGATAACGTGATTTTCCTCATTCTCAGCGATGTGATTATAAATTCGCCGCATCACACAACTCTTGCCGACACGCCTCTGGCCCGTCAAGGCAATCATCATTCCACGTCCAAACATGCGTTCGATACGATTGGAGTACCCTAGTCTTTCTAATATCTTTTGTTTCATACGAGTAAAACTTTCCGCAAAGATACTCTTTTTGTTTCGTATAAGTAACAAAAACAACAGTTTTTTTGTTTTTATTACTTATAATTAACAAGTTTGGTGCACACTGCATCTCACATAAAAAAGCCCTATATCCGAGCAGGGATATAGAACTTTACGAGATTCATTTATTAAAACGTATTATCTATAGAAGTCTAACTTCTCATGATTCTTATAGAGGTTCTGGTTCTGGAGCTCCTCGTTCAGCGGAATACGGTAGAGGTAGTACTTGCTATTAGGACAGAAGTCTGTACCATCGTTGAACTTGAGCACATCGTGGCCGGTACCTGTAGCTTCTTCGGTAGTGATGTTTCCTTCCTCATCTTCTTCCTTGATGATGACAGGCCCCTCAAACTCCTTACGTTCGATAGACTGCTGGTTGCGGATGATGTCAGTGATGGCGAAACCTTCACCCCAGAGTTCCAGGCGACGCTCCAACCAGATAGCCTTCAGCAGATCCTCACCCGTTGCAGTAATCTCAGGAGCAGTCTTACCCTCTTTCATACGAGCCTGCTGCAAGGTGTAGAGTACAGATTTTGCCTCGTCGGTATGGTGGAGATAATAAGCTGCCTCTGCCTTGATGAGATACATCTCTGAAGTACGCATCAGATCCATATCGGTAATTCCATTGTCAATATCCTGGAAGGCGAACTTTGAGTTCAGCAGGCGAACTACCTTACCACCCTGTGCGGTGTAGCCCCAATCCTGGAACAGATCCTTGCGATAGTCGTTATCATGATAGTTTTCTACGAAATATGGATCTACGCAGAGACTTCCATAACCATCCAGAGACTTGTCCTTGAAGTTCATGGTGTAGGCACCATCGCTGTCATCCTGTGTTGCAGAATATCCCCAGAGCCACTCGCCGTTGTTGCAGTTGTTGAAGCCGCTCTTGTATTCAGCCTCAGTCATCAGATAAGAGTTCTTCTCCAATACCTTGCTGGCGTAATCGTAAGCTGTTTGCCAGTCACGGGCATAGAGGGCGGTTCTGGCAAGAATACCCATGGCTACGGTATGGTTGATCTTGTAATAATCTGTAGTGTTCACACCGCGATTATACTTTTCCGGAATCAACTTTACCGATTCCTTCAAGTCTGCCAATGCTTGGTCATATACCTCCTTGACGCTGGCAGCAGGATTACCGGTCAAAGCCTGGTTCATATCTGTAGGCTCTGTGTAGATTGGAACACAGACTGCATTAGGATCTTTTTCTACAGAGAAGGCGAAGTGTGATGCCAGCATCATATACATATATCCTCTGGTGGCGTATGCCTGACCCTTGATACGGCTCTTGTCGGTATCGCTACCTGAAGCCTTATCGATGTTGGCTATGATGTTGTTGCAGTTGTTGATGGCATCGTAGCATATATCCCAGAGTACGGAATTGTGCTGGCCACGACCGTAGCCTACGGTCAGATTGTAGCATTGACTGTAACCATAGCTCTTAGCCTTAACACAGTCTGAGCCCATGAAGTCATCGCTCAGGAGAACAGAGAATATGCCAATAGACTGATAAGTCTGTCCTTCATTGAAGGCATAACTCCAGGCACCTCTCAATACATTCTCTGCGTATGTGGTGGTCTTGAAAGCCGCATCAGAGTCGAGTGATGTGGTAGGGGTGGTATCCAGGTCGCATGAAGACAATGTGGTTGCCATCAAGGCGAGGCTCACACCCATTCTTGTTATATATTTATTCATCTTGATACTTCTATTTTAGAGTTTTACATTGATACCGAATGAGATGGTCTTCATGGCAGGATAGCGGTAAGATACAGTACCGTTCAATGGCTGTTCTGGATCCAATCCCTGCTGATGGCTGAATGTCAACAGGTTCTCTGCCTGAATGAATACATTGACATCTTTCAATGTCAGTGGCTGCAAGAGACTGTGTGGCAATGAATAGTTCAATGTCACGGTCTTCAAGCGGAGATAACTACGGTCAACCAACCATCTGGTAGATGATGAGGTGAAGTAGCTGGTCTGCTGATCTACAATCTTCGGAACGTTGGTATTTCTGTTCTCTGGAGTCCAGCGGTTGATTAATTCGACACTCTTGGAACTACCGTTCAAACCGCCAACACCCATCAGGTCGGTATAGTCGTTATTATAGAGCTTGCCGCCGATAGCGTATGAGAACAGGGCTGAGAGTGTGAGTCCTTTCCAGCTGATGTCAGTAGAGAATCCACCGGTTACATCAGGAAGAGAAGAGCCAGACTTCACCTTGTCATCTGATGTCAGACTGCTGTAATCTTCTGTCACCTTCTTCTCGCCATTGTCATAGTAGTACCACTGTGGGTTACCATTGTCAGGGTTTACGCCTGCCCACTCATAGAGATAGTAGTCGTAGAGCGAACCGCCCTTCACCCATTTCTTGCTGCCGCTCCACATCACTTCTGTAGGAAGCTGCACAATCTCGTTCTTGTAAGTGGTAGCATTCACTGAGAGTTTCCACATCCAGTCCTTGGTATGGACTGGAGTGCCGCTGAGGGTGAATTCCCAACCATAGTTCTTCAGCTTACCGATGTTGTCGTCGATGCTTGAGAAACCTGATGATGGTACCAGACTGCGGCTGAAGAGCAAGTCCTTGGAAGCACGCTCGAAGTATTCGACAGTACCGGTGAGGCGATCGCCGAACATACTGAAATCTACACCGATGTTGGTGTTCAGGTTGGTCTCCCAAGTCAGGTTAGGAGTAGCCAGACGAGATGCATGCAAGGTAGCTTCTCCATCAAACTTACCGATGCTGTAGAGTGCCTGGTAAGCATAGTAGCCTACGTTGTCGTTACCCTGGGCACCATAGCTGGCACGGAGAGTCAGGTTGTTCAACCACTTGGTAGCAGGCTCCATGAACTTCTCGTTGATGATGCGCCAAGAACCACCGAATGACCAGAATGTACCCCAGCGGTGATCTGGATGGAAGCGTGAGGAACCATCAGAACGCAAAGATACGGATGCATAGTACTTCTTCATATAAGAGTATTCGGCGTTACCGAAGAAACTCAACAGCTTATACTGATCGGCATTACCACCGAAATCTACCAGTGTAGAAGCTACGTCTGGCTCATAGTAACCGTCGGCAATCACATTAGAACGCTCACCGCTGAAGTTAGAGGTGTTGTACTCGTAGTATTCCTGACCTGCCATCAGAGTGATGTCGTGCTTCTCAGCAAAGGTATGCTGATAGTTGACCACGTTGTTGATGGTGAAACCTGTAGTACGGGTGTTGCCCTTAGCTGAAGAACCGATAGGACGCTTGCCGTAGGTAGGGTTGGTATAATCGTGAGTGAACAGACTGTTGTAGTCGAGGTTCATCGTCATCTTGTAAGTCAATCCTTCCATCGGCTTCACCAAAACGAAACCTTGTGCTGTAACTGCATCACGCTTGCGGTCGTGCTTGTCGTAAAGCATAGACTGGGCGAGGTTCATACCTGCGTATGATCCTGAACGGTAGTTACCATAGTCGTAAATCTTGTTGCCGTTGTTATCGTAGAGATAAGCACCGGTCTCTGGATCACGCTCATAAACAGGATAGAACGAAGGCAACTGACGGGCAAACAAAACCACGTTGTCGGTACGAGTATCATTCTGCTTAGGATAACTCTGGATAGAGTGAGAGGCAGAGAGGTTCATACCTACCTGCAACCAAGACTTCAGATCGGAGGTCAGGTTGGTACGTACATTGTAACGCTTGAATCCTGAGCAGATATAAGCACCCTGATCATCCAGGTAGCCCAAAGAGATGTAATATTTAGAGGTCTTGCTACCACCGGAAACGCGAGCGCTCAAGTCGGTATAGTGAGCATTCTGGGTCATGGCATCCTCCCAGCTGTCATCCCAAAGGGTGTGAGCGCCGGCTACCAGATTACCATTCTGGTCGATTGGCTGAGGATAAGCAGTACCGTAAGGGTTGATACCCAATGCCTTTACTGTGTTTGCTGAAGCCAAAGTTGCTGCTTCTGCCTCGGTCTTGCCATTGTTGATGTATCTGTTGCGCATACCTTCCCACTGCAGCTTGAAGTAGTCGTCGGTGCTCAGCTGGTCGTAATCTGCTACGGCGCGACTAGAGAAACCATACTTGGCAGTCAATTCGATAGAAGGAGCAGCGCCTGCCTGTCCCTGCTTGGTGGTAATCATGATTACACCATTGGCAGCACGAGAACCATAAAGAGATGCTGCGGCAGCATCCTTCAAAACGGTGACAGAAGCGATGTCCTGGCTGTTGATGTTAGCCAACTTACCATCGTATGGAATACCATCTACCACGTAAAGTGGAGTAGTTGAGGCATTTACGGATCCTACACCACGGATATAGACACTGGCATCCTCACCCGGCTGACCGCTGGTAGAGAATGACTGAAGACCAGCCACGGTACCCTGCAAAGCCTTGGATACACTACTAACCTGTGAAGAGGAAATCTTCTCTCCACCAACAATACCTGCAGAACCTGTAAAGGAAGCTTTTTTACGTGTACCATAAGGCACACTGATCACGATTTCTTCCAATGAACGCTCGTCGGCACCCAAAACAATGTTTAAGTTTTTACCTGCCTTTATGGTTTTTGTGGTCATACCAATGTAGGACACTTCCAACTTTGCATTGGCAGGAACATCCATCTTGAAATTACCGTTTATGTCGGTAACAGTACCCGTTTTTGTACCAACCACCTTGATAGATGCACCAATGATAGGAGCGCCATCTTCGGCTGCGGTAACAGTACCGGTAACTTGAGTTTGTGCCAGGGCCATTCCTATACTGAGAAACAGTCCGGCGAGAAACACCATGAGTCTTTTTTCCATAAGAATCTCTCTCTTGTAATTAAATTAATACTATTATATTCTATGTTGTATAAAAATACATTATTATAAAAATGCAGTTTTTGAATCTGATAACCTTCATTTGTTTTCGTTTGCAAAATTACACAAATTTTTCTATAATCTACTATCTTTTGTTTGTTTTTTATGGATAAATGATGAAAAATATCACAGAATGGTAGTTTTATGTGGCTTTTGCTTCTGTTTTTTAATGCGATTTGCTTGATTTTGTTGAATCCTTATTCAGTATGGATGCAATATTCTTCGTGTTTTTGAGTTTATCTATATATAGAATTGAATTTATCTCTCTATATATAATAAGGTGTAATTCAAGAAATGCAAAGATAATAAAAAACAAGATACAATGAATATGATGAAAAAGAATATTGCTATCGTGATGATGCTGTTGCTTTCTGCTATGGGGGCAATGGCGCAAGGTGGGGAGAATCCTGTAGGTAAATTCTCGGTGATACCCCGAGTAGGTGTGGCTATTGCCAATCTGAGTGATAATTCCATCTATCTGCCAACGGAAAACAACCGGGAGGTGAAATCCAAGAGTAAGGCGGGATTCCTGGGTGGACTCGATGTGGAGTATCGTGCCACAGATTACCTGGGTGTTTCTCTGGGGGCTTATTATGCCCGTCAGGGTGCCCGCTGGGGTGATTATGAGATGGCTGTGAATGGGGATACGGGTAATAATGGAATCAAGAAATATACGGGTGTGAAGGATCATCGTCTGAATCTTGACTATGTTCAGGTGCCTTTGATGCTGAAGGCATACGTGGCTCCTCAGTTTGCCATTATGGCTGGTGCACAGGTGGGGTTCTTGTGTGGAGATGGCAAGATGTTGTCGGAAGAAACTGATTTGGAGAAGGATAGTAAGACGGGTTCAACTCTTTACAAGGAAAGCCGGGATGTGGAAAGCACATACGCAGCCAAGAAGGTGAATGTGTCTATTCCTGTGGGTTTATCGTATGAGTATATGAATGTGATTCTGGATGCCCGCTATCATATCGGCTTGACCAAGGTGAATAAGACTGATGCTGGCGATTCCAAGAACAAGGTATTTACCTTTACGGTAGGCTATCGGTTTGCGCTTTAGTTGATTATATCACTTTTGCTCCTTTAGCTGAAAAGAAAAAGCTCTATATCCTCAGTATTGAAGATATAGAGCTTTTTTCGAAACGATTATCCTACCTGGCTTCCTGGCTTTACCTGACCCAGGAGAGAGGTAACATTGAGTGAGCCATCGAAGTTAACGGCAGAGAGGATCATACCCTGACTCTCAATACCCATCATCTTGCGAGGAGCAAAGTTGGCAACGAAGAGTACATCCTTGCCGATCAGCTGCTCTGGTTCATAGTATGCAGCGATACCTGAACAGATAGTACGCTCTACGCCTGAGCCATCATCGATGGTGAACTTCAGGAGCTTCTTAGACTTCTTCACCTTCTCGCAGTTCAGGATGTGACCTACGCGGATGTCGAGCTTTTCGAAATCATCGAAGCTAACCTCAGGCTTGATAGGGGCAGCCTTGTAAGAAGCTTCCTCGTTAGCCTTCTTGGTGTCAGCGAGCTTCTGGAGCTGCTTCTCTATCACCTCATCCTCAATCTTTTCGAAGAGCAATTCTGGCTCACCAAGCTGTGTACCAGGCTTGAGGAGGTCTGTACTGCCAAGCTGAGTCCACTCGAAGGTTGGCATATTGATCATCTTGCGGAGCTTCTCTGATGAGAATGGCAGGAATGGCTCAAAGGCGATGGCAAGGTTGGCAACCAACTGGAGGGAGATGTTCAAGATGGTCTCCACACGCTTAGGATCGGTCTTCCAAACCTTCCAAGGCTCGCACTCTGTAATGTACTTGTTACCGATACGTGCCAGGTTCATAGCCTCCTTCTGAGCCTCACGGAACTTGAATACGTCGAGATACTGCTCAACCTTCTCCTTCACATCCTTGAATTCAGCGATAGCCTTCTGGTCAACCTCCTGCAATTCGCCGCAGGCAGGAACCACGCCGCCCCAGTACTTCTTGGTGAGCTGGAGAGCACGGTTTACGAAGTTACCATAAACGGCAACCAACTCAGAGTTATTGCGCTCCTGGAAATCCTTCCAGGTAAAGTTGTTGTCCTTGGTCTCTGGAGCGTTGGCTGTCAATACATAGCGCAAGACATCCTGCTTGCCAGGGAGATCTACGAGATACTCGTGCAACCATACTGCCCAGTTGCGAGAGGTGGAAATCTTATCATCCTCAAGATTCAGGAACTCATTGGCTGGTACGTTATCCGGCAGGATATAGTCGCCGTGAGCCTTCAGCATGGTAGGGAAGATGATGCAGTGGAACACGATGTTGTCCTTACCGATGAAGTGAACGAGACGTGTCTCTGGATCCTGCCACCACTTCTGCCATGTACCCCATTTCTCTGGCTGTGCATCGCAGAGCTCCTTGGTATTGGAGATGTAGCCGATAGGAGCATCAAACCAAACATAGAGCACCTTGCCTTCTGCTCCCTCTACAGGAACAGGAATACCCCAATCCAGGTCGCGGGTCATCGCACGAGGCTGCAGATCCATATCCAACCAGCTCTTGCACTGTCCGTAAACATTGGAACGCCACTCCTTGTGACCTTCCAGGATCCACTGCTTCAACCAGTCCTGATACTTGCCCAGTGGAAGATACCAGTTCTTGGTAGGCTTCTTGACGAGGCCATGACCAGGGTTGTTCTTATTGGTAGGGTTGATCAACTCTTCTGGAGAGAGGGTCGCACCACACTTCTCGCACTGGTCGCCGTATGCACCTTCTGCACCGCAGCGAGGGCAGGTACCCACGATGTTACGGTCGGTAAGGAACTCGCCGGTAACCTCATCGCAGAACTGCTCTTCTACTTTCTCTTCCAAAACGCCCTTATCGTAAAGAGTACGGAAGAAATCAGAAGCAAACTTATTGTGAACCTTAGAAGTTGTGCGGCTGTAAACATCAAAGGAGATGCCGAAATTCTCGAAGCTCTTCTTGATGAGGTTGTGATAGCGATCCACTACTTCCTGTACGGTAATGCCTTCCTTCTTGGCACGGATGGTAACAGGTACACCATGCTCGTCGCTACCGCCGATGAAAACAACGTCTTGCTTTTTAAGGCGAAGATAGCGTACGTAGATATCGGCTGGCACATAAACACCTGCCAGGTGGCCGATATGCACACCACCATTAGCGTAAGGCAATGCTGCCGTAACAGTGGTACGTTTGAAATTCTTTTGTTCCATATTAGCTAATATATTTTTGTTATTTGGGTGCAAAATTACAAAAAAATGTTGGAAATGCGGAATAATTAGGTGTCCTTTTTCTCCTTTATATATATAATAAGGTGTAATTTCTAAAATTCAGATACTAAAAAAGGCTCTAGCTTTCCAGCCCGAGCCTTTTTTGTACTTGCCCTTCAGGTCTTTCTGATAAGGGTAGCACAATCATTATCATTTACTATTGTATTGAGTATTGCTGTTTTAATAATCAATCTTCTTACCTTAATATGTAGAAAACTTCCTCCTTTATATATCTTACTTTATATATTATAAAGTGTCTTATTTTTCTTTATCGGGTGATGATTACATCACGTTCAAGTAAGCGATAACAGCCAACTCTGCGATAAGAATCGCGAAACCTACTTTCTTGATTACTTCTGTAATTTTAAAAATACTATTCATAGTCTTGAAATTTTAAAAAGTTTAATATTGTTGTGTTATACCTACGTTGTGATAACGTCTGTTTTACGATTGCAAAGGTACGTGTTTTTTTGCTTGTAAGGGGGTAATAATTATTTTATTGGGATGTATTTAGTTTTTAAAATGGGGATATTTAATAGAAAATACCCCCTATGCAATAAAAAATACCCCTTCTTTGGATAATTTTCTTATATGTTTTGGCTGATAATTATCTTAGAAGTGTCCTCTTTCTGCCCAATCTCCCCTATCTAGTGTCCGATATCCGATAGCTTCTGCCAGGTGTTGAGGTTCTATCTGCTGACTTCCGGCAAGGTCGGCAATGGTGCGGGCAACTTTCAAGATACGGTTGTAGGCACGTGCAGAAAGGGATAGCTTCTCCATCGCCATTCTGAGGAGATTGATTCCTTCCTCTGTTGGTTCCGCAAATTTGTGAATCATACGTTCCGTCATCTGGGCATTACAGTGTATTCCCTTGAAATCCTTGAATCTTTCTGCCTGAATCTCTCGTGCTCTGATTACTCTTTCCCTGATTCTGGCACTTGGCTCTCCTGGGGCTGCCTTGGAGATGTCCTTGAAAGGTACAGGACTGATTTCGCACTGGATATCGATGCGGTCGAGTAGCGGACCGGAAATCTTGTTCATATAGCGTTGTATCTGTCCCGGGGTACAGACACAATGATGCGTAGGGTCACCATAGTAACCGCAAGGACATGGGTTCATGCTTGCTACAAACATGAAGGAGCAAGGATAATCGATGGTGTATTTGGCTCTGCTGATGTTGATGTGGCGATCTTCCAGAGGCTGACGCAAAACTTCCAGGGTGGTTTTGTTGAACTCTGGTAATTCGTCACAGAAGAGCACGCCATTATGGGCAAGAGATATTTCACCGGGTTGTGGAGAGGTTCCTCCACCTACCAGTGCTACTTGCGAGATGGTATGATGAGGTGCTCTGAAAGGGCGCTGGGCAATGAGGGATACATTCTTGGCTAATTTGCCAGCTATAGAATGTATCTGGGTTGTTTCCAAGCTTTCTGAGAGAGTAAGGGGTGGAAGAATGGAGGGGAGACGCTTTGCCATCATGGATTTTCCCGAGCCGGGAGGACCTACCATAATGAGATTGTGACCGCCGGCAGCGGCTACTTCCAAGGCACGCTTCACGTTTTCCTGGCCCTTTACATCTGCATAGTCGTAGTCGCAATGAACCTGGTTCTCGTAAAACTCCTTGCGAGTATCTACAATGGTTGGGGTGGGGGATGATTTGTCGCCAAGAAACTGGATAACATCAAAGAGGTTTTTCATTCCATAAACCTCCAGATTGTTCACAACGGCAGCTTCCCGGGCGTTTTGCTCTGGTACAATCAGACCTTTGTAGTGTTCAGATCTTGCCTTGATGGCGATAGGCAGAGCTCCCTTGATAGGTTGCAATGTGCCGTCAAGGCTCAATTCGCCCACCATCATATATTCTTTGAGATGATCTTCGGGGATGTTGCCATTGGCACCTAAAATGCCGATGGCTAGAGGTAGGTCGAAACTGCTGCCCTCCTTGCGCAGGTTGGCGGGTGCCAGGTTAATGGTAATGTCGGCTATTGGAAATTTATAGCCGCTATACTGCATGGCTGCTGCGATACGGTTACGGCTTTCTTTGACCGCCTCGTCGCCTAAGCCCGTAAGATGATACATTACGCCTTTGTTGAGGCTGACTTCTACAGTTACAGTCGTGACTTCCAGTCCGTTGACTGCTGCGCAATAGGTTTTTACTAACATAAGCTCTTTTTTAGAAGGTTAGAGCTCGCGGTATTATTTCAGCAGTTGGTCTAGTTTATTGTATAGATCTTGCTTGTTAAGGCCTCGGGCTGTTATTTTTCCATTTTGAAGTATGATGTTGTCGGGCATAGAAGTGAGTCCCAACTTCTTCAAAGTCTTGTCTTCCAGCATTTCTCCATTGCATACTACAGCCCAGTTGATAGAGTCGCGCTTCATATTCTCCTGGCAGCTGCTCTTGCTTGCATCCAGGCAGAAGCCCATCAGCTTGAGTTTGCCTTGTGATGAGCGTTGGCGCTTCTTCAACTCTCTCTGTATGTCCTGACTGTCATAATTGAACGTAGCCCAGGTATAGATGACTGCAACAGGTGAACTGGTCAGTTCTGTGCTGGAGATGAGCTTTCCTTTTGTGTCGTATGAAGTGAAAGTTGGTAAATTGGCACCAACTCCTGCATCTTTCATAGCAGAAATCTGCTGCTTCAGTTTACCTACCTGAATATTCTTTGGCTGTTCTTTCTCCAACAGAGTAAGGAGAGAGAGAGCTTTCTTGTAATCTGGTTGAGGGGTGGCAATGAAGTATTTCTTGATGAGAAAGAGGCTTACTACCGACTTTGCGTTATCTTCGATGAAGAGTTCTGCCTGTTTCTTTTCCTGTGGCGGAGTATTGCCAAGAATTGATTTGCGGAATTTGGTCATCAACTCATTGTTCTTGGTGCCCTTTACCTCCATTTCCTTCAAGTGGGAAGCATCGCCTTTCAGCTCCACAGATTCTCCTGATTCTGCGAAGATAGGTTGCTCAGAGAAATTTGGGAAAACGATCATCAGCGTACAATCGTCATGGCAGGGCATCTCGTATGTGAATCTACCGCCTACAACTTTGATGGTATCCACGCCTTCCATGCCGCCATCTGTGCTATAAACATAAAATTCACCTTGATTCATATTTAAAAATTTGCCCTCAAGTTTAAAGTGACCACTACTGACACCACATGATGTTAGTAAAATCGATGAAATAAGAAATATGATGTATGCAAATTTTTTCATAAGAAAAATTTTAAGGGAGGAGTGCCGCGAGCGGGACTCGAACCCGCACAGCCATTACTGGCCAAGGGATTTTAAGTCCCTCGTGTCTACCAATTCCACCATTGCGGCATGGTAAACGTTAGAGTTAGAGCGGAAAACGGGACTCGGACCCGCGACCCCAACCTTGGCAAGGTTGTGCTCTACCAACTGAGCTATTTCCGCGTTACTTAATTGCGAGTGCAAAGGTAATATAATTTCCCGGTTCCACCAAATGGATTTACAACTTTTAAGAAAAAATACGCAATTTTTCTTCAAAAAGGTGCATTTTTTCTCGTAGAAACCTAATTTCCTACTGTCAGCACGCTGCCAATACCTGTGTAGGTTACCCGATATTGCATCAGCATCTTGTCTTCTTTTCCCTGTCCACCGCTTGTGATGGTACCATTTTCAAGGCTATATACTCTTTTACACTTGTTGCAGATGACCGATTGTCTGTTGCCTGTCCACTCCAGTGGATAGTTGGTACCGCCATATTGCAGGATGCAGTTCAGGCATTGTCTGTCCCATGCTACATAGCCATTGAAGTTGGATGTGCCGAGGATGAAACCATTCTTGGTGGCATCCTTCTGGTCGTTTCCTGCTCCTAGATAGCTATAGTTGGCATAATTTTCCTTGGCTGTAGAGAGGACGATGGTTTCAGTATGGTTCTTGCCATCGTTGAGGGTGGAGTAGATATTCCAGGCACCATTTATCTTTTTGGCACTAATCATGGTGTAGGTGCCGGCTCCTTTGAGAGCTGTCTCAATGCTGCTTCCTGGATGGTAGATGGTTCGGAAGATAAACTGGCATGGGTATCGGGTGCTGATGCTGTTGTCTGCATCGCAGGATGTCAGAAGTGAGGAGGAAAGAATGAGACAGATACACAAAAAGGTGAAGAGCACAGCTTTTGCTGCCATTCTCTTCACCTTATTATATATATACACCTTATTATATATATGATTATATATAGATGTTTTTTTCTTCATTGAGTTCAAAAAGATTCTAATGTATTAAGAGATTTCTTTGATTTCAAGATTCTCTTTGATTTCACGGGATATCCTTTATTTCAAGAGATTCTTTTCTGCATTCTCCATACGCTCGAAATGGAACTCTGAGAGAGTCTGCTCCATAAGTGACTGGATCTTGTCGTTGCAGAGATTGCCGATGCTTCCCTCATGGGTATGATGGATATCCTTGTTAGGCTTGAATTCTCCAGCTTCGATTTCCAATCCCACAGTCTTGTAAGCATCACGGAAAGGCATTCCGTTAGCGGCAAGCTGATTTACTTCCTCAACAGAGAACATCGGATCATAACGAGGATCATCGAGGATGTGCTCGTTAACCTCCATCTTGTTGATGATGTAGGCAGCCATCTGCAGACAGTCTTTCAACTCGTCGAAAGCTGGGAGGAATACTTCCTTGATAATCTGAAGATCACGGAAATAACCCACAGGCAGGTTGTTCATGATGAGCATAATCTGCTGTGGCAAGCTCTGGAGCTTGTTGCTCTTGGCACGAATCAGCTCGAATACGTCTGGGTTCTTCTTGTGAGGCATGATGCTTGAACCGGTGGTACACTCCTTAGGCAACTTCACGAAGCCGAAGTTCTGACAGTTGAACATGCAGGCATCAAAAGCCATCTTTGCCAGGGTTCCTGCCACGCTAGCCATGGCGAAAGCTACGTTGCGCTCCATCTTTCCTCTACCCATCTGGGCATAGACTACATTATAGTCCATGCTGTCGAAACCGAGCAGTTCGGTTGTCATGGTACGGTTCAGAGGGAAAGAGCTGCCGTAGCCTGCTGCGCTACCCAGAGGATTGCGGTTGGTCATGCGATAGGCAGCCTGAAGGAAGAGCATGTCGTCAGCAAGTCCTTCTGCATAAGCGCCAAACCAGAGTCCGAAAGATGAAGGCATAGCCACCTGGAGGTGGGTATAGCCCGGCATCAATACGTTCTTATATTGGTTGCTCTTCTGGATCAGCTCGTCGAAGAGAATCTTGACCGCATCAACAATCTCCTTCAACTCGTGACGGGTGAAGAGCTTGAGATCTACCAAAACCTGGTCATTGCGTGAGCGTCCTGAATGAATCTTTTTGCCCATATCGCCCAGTTTCTGGGTGAGCATCAATTCTACTTGGGAATGAACATCCTCCACGCCGTCTTCGATGACAAACTCGCCTTTCTCGGCGATGGCGTAGATATTCTTCAATTCTGCGAGGAGCTGGGTAAGCTCATCCTTTTCCAAAAGTCCGATGCTTTCGAGCATGGTGATGTGTGCCATACTGCCAAGCACGTCGTATTTGGCGAGATAGAGATCGAGTTCACGGTCTCGACCTACGGTGAATCGTTCGATTTCCTTGTTTACTTCAAAGTTCTTTTCCCAAAGTTTATGTGCCATAATTTCTTTATTTTTAATCCTGGTAAGGAATCATCGCCAGTGCATCTGCAATCTTCTCGATGCCTTCCTGCAATGGCTTCTTCACCATACCCTTGATAAACATATTGAGCTCAGCCTTGATGGTGAGTTTCATCTTGCAAGAAAATTCTCCTGTAGGGAGCAGCTGAATCCAGAAATTGAATGGGATAGGGCTGTTCTCTGTTTCAAACTTGATGGTTTTGGGAAAATCTCTGTCGATGATGCGCATCTTGAGGTCGCCCACCATAGGAGCGTTGATAGTGATGCTGTCGCTGTCGAATCTCAGGTCCTTGAGTTTCTCCATTTCCTTTCTCTTGTCCTCAGGAATCTGGTCTTTCACCTGCTCGAAGCGATCTTTGAGCACCTGCAGGTTGTTGAGGTCGCTCAAAGTATTAAAAACAGATTCCTGCTTGTGAGGAATCTGTTTGATATTACTTTCGAATGTACTTGTACTCATTATTGATGGGTAAAAAATTACTTCTTCCAGTTAGCTGGATCCTTGCGCCACTCGTGGAGCAACTCTACGTCTTCCTGCTTGATGTAACCAGTTTCGAGAGCCTCTTCTACCACGTGCTCGTAGTCTGTAAGAGTAACCAGCTTCACGTTAGCATCAGCGAAAGCCTTCTCTGCAACAGGGAAACCATAAGTGTAGCTAGCTACCATACCTACAATCTCGTTGCCGTTCTTGCGAAGAGCCTCTACTGCCTTGAGTGAGCTGCCGCCTGTAGAAATCAAATCCTCTACAACAACAACCTTAGCCTTAGGATCGAGCTCACCTTCGATGAGGTTCTGCATACCATGATCCTTTGGTTTAGAACGAACGTAAACGAAAGGCAAGTTCAATTCGTCTGCCACCAATGCACCCTGTGCGATAGCGCCAGTAGCTACACCAGCAACAGCGTCAGCCTCTGGGAACTGCTCCAGAATAGCGTGTACGAGTTCGAGCTTCACATAGTTGCGGAGTTCTGGGAAAGAGAGGGTCTTGCGGTTGTCACAATAGAAAGGAGACTTCCAACCAGAAGCCCAAGTGAAAGGATCGTTAGGCTGTAATTTGATAGCCTTAACCTTCAATAACTTAGATGCGAATTCTTTCTTTAGCTTGTCCATAATCATATAAGGATTAAATAATTATAATTTATATCTGCAAAGGTACGACAAAAAAATGATTAATCATCATAAATGGCTTATTAATTATAGATTTTTAATCGTGTGTCCATCCGATGGTGGTGATGCTGAATTTCATCTTGCCTGCCTTCTGCAGTTCTTCGCAGCAGGAGATGAGGGTGGCGCCTGTGGTGCAGACGTCATCGACGATAAGCAGATGCTTGCCGGCAAGATCGGTGATGGGATGTTTGCCGTCTTTGTCGTGATAGGTATCTGATAGCTGGAATACATGCTTTACGTTTTCCAGTCGTTGCCATCTGTCCTTTTGGGTTTGACTTTCGGTGAAGGTTACTCGTCGGATGGCATCTGTGATAATGGGGAGATGGGTTCTTTCCTGTATTCCCCTGGCTATTTCCTCGCTCTGATTATAGCCGCGGGTCTTCCTTCTTGACTTCGTGATGGGGATAGGGATGATGGCATCTATATCCTTGAAGAAGTCTGATTCGATACCTTTGCTGGCGATGAGTCTTCCCAGATAGTTTCCGGTATCTGGACGATGATGGTATTTCAGTTTGTAGATGATGTAGCTTGGGTTGGAGTGGCTGTGATAATAGAAGAGGGCGGCGCATTTTTCGATAGGAATGCGCCCCCAGAACATCTTAGCCATATTGTTCTCATAGGGGGCTTCCCAGGTTGGGGTAATCGGGAGGTCCTGGAGACAGGTGGCGCATAGCGTCTCCTCTGTGCCCAACAGTCGCTCATCGCAGATGGCACAGTAACGGGGAAAGAGAAAATCTATGATATTTCCTAATAGGCTGAGCTTCATATTGTTACTTTGAACTTTGAGTTTTGAACATTGAACTTTATGATTAGCTTCTAATGTTTACATTGAATTTAAACCTTTAGAAGTCGTCTTCGAAATCGATGTCTCCCAGATCTTCTTCTTTCATTTTGTCGATGCATTTGTGAATCACATCCATACCATAGCCTCTGCCGAGGGCGAAGCGGATGAGTTTCATCGAGCGTTCGTAGTCGTTTTTGGCTTTGATGGTTTTGTATTTGTTTTTTAGGAGAGGGAGGAGGGTTTCCAAATACATGTCGTCCTCGATTTCTTCGAAGATTGGGTCGGAGATTTCCTTCGGGATGTGCTTCATCCAGAGAGCCTGTTCCACTTTTCTGCGGCCCCATTTGTTGTATTTTATCTTGTCGTTGATAAAGAAGCGGGTGAATCGCTCGTCATCGATGAATTTCTTCTGGGTCAGGAATTCCATATTTCGGGCGATGGCATCCTCTGGGAGTTCCCACTTCTTCATCTTGTCGAGCATTTCCTGCGAGCAATGTTCGGCTTGTGTGCAGAGAGTGGTGAGCTTCAGGAGTGCCTGCTGCTCTGTCATCGGCTTCTTGGGGCGCTTGGAGTTGTTATAATATTCCATAATGCATTTATGTTTTATTGGGGGGATTACAAATCCCCTGGTTTTGATAAGTCGAACCTTTTTTTACTGCGGATTGCAAATCCGCAGGGACGCCTGGCGGTGGATTTTCTGGAATCGCTAGGCGTTGTCTTCCGTTAGGCGTTCCGCCGGATTTGCAATCCGGCGTCAAAAAATGTTCGACCATATTATTTTGCGGATTTGCAATCCGCTTATCTAATAGTCTATTTCATAGCTCGCATCATTCTCTTCTTTCCGAAAGCATCTTCCTTGGTTTCTATATCCTTGAAATCAAGTTCTTGTAGCATTTCCCGGGTCTCCTTTTCGTAGATAGGATTAATCTCGAAGTATAATGCTCCTCCGGATTTGAGTGCTGAAGATGCATATTCGGCGATGGCTCTGTAGAATTTCAGCGGGTCTTCATCGGGAACGAAGAGGGCGAGGCTCGGTTCGTGCTCCAGCACATTCTTTTCCATATCCGCTTTCTCCTTTTCGCAGATATAAGGAGGATTGCTCACGATGAGGTCTGCTGCTTCTGCTGCTTTTGGCAAAGCCAATGCATCCTGATGTTCTATTCTGACATTTCCGGCTTTCATCATTTCCACATTTCCTTGTGCTATTCGGAGGGCATCTTCCGAAATATCCCATCCTGTAACCTCAGAATTAGGAATGTTGAGTCCTAATGTGATGGCAATGCAGCCGGAACCTGTGCAAATATCAAGAATCAGCTTAGCGTCGTCTGTCGCCTGAGGAGAATTTCCCGAAGAATCTTCTGGAGAATCTTCCGAAGAATCTTTCGGAGAATCTGTTGATTTTCCTGCAATATCCTCCTCTATCCACTGGCAGAGTTCTGCGGTTTCCGGTCTCGGAATCAGCACGCCTGGCTCCACACGAAAGGTCCTGCCGGCAAAGTCGGCTTCGCCCAAAACATACTGCACAGGTTCTCCTTTTTGCAGTCTTATGATAATTTCTTCCAGTTTTCTTTCCTCGTTTGCAGATATTTCATTAACTTTGCCGCAGATTATGTCGGTCAGAGTCATTCCGTACTTCACATCAAGCACGGTGCGGACGATAGCCTGTGCTTCGCCAGCATCATAAAGTGGGGTGAGGGATTGCCAAAGTTGCTGATACGTTTTCATCTTGATATTGCTTGTTGCGATTTGATTTGAGAGCAAAGGTACGACATTTTATCGAAAATGAGTAAGAAAATCGAAGAAAAATAGGATATGGAACAAAATAAAGTATCTTTTCAGAGTCCGCTGACGGGCGAACCGCTTAGCCAGCAGGAGATAGATGAAATGTTCATGCGCCGCTGCCTGCAGTTGGCGAAGAACGGTAGGCAGAATGCGAAGCCTAATCCGATGGTGGGCGCCGTCATCGTGAGTGAAGAAGGCAGAATCATCGGCGAGGGCTATCATGTAAGATGTGGTGAGGGGCACGCTGAAGTTAATGCCTTTGCGTCTGTGAAGCCCGAAGATGAGCATCTGCTGAAGGAAGCCACCATCTACGTGAGTCTCGAACCCTGTTCTCATTATGGCAAGACGCCTCCTTGTGCCGACCTTATCGTAAGAAAAGGTGTAAGGAGATGTGTCTGTGGCTGCGTGGATCCTTTTGCCAAGGTTCAGGGGCGTGGAATCCAGAAGATTCGCGAGGCAGGAATCGAGGTAACAGTAGGCGTTCTGGAGTCGGAATGCCTCGAACTGAACAAGCGCTTCATCACCTTCAATACCCATCAGCGACCATACATCATCCTGAAATGGGCGCAGACTGCGAATGGTTTTCTGGATAATAATTATCAGGGAATGGCGATTTCGTCGCCTTTTACCAAGATGCTTTCGCATAAGCTTCGTGCCGAGAACGATGCCATCCTGGTGGGTAGAATCACCGATGAGCGTGACCATAGCCAGCTCAACGTAAGAGATTGGAGCGGAAAGGATCCGATGCGACTGGTCATCGATCGCCATCATCCTTGTTTCGAGGGCTTGGATTTCTCCAAGGGTAAGGAAGAGGTATTGAAGCAGATGATGCAGTACCTATATAATAATAAGGTGCAATCGCTGATAGTAGAAGGTGGCGCCATCACCCATCAGGCTTTCCTCGATGCCGGATTATGGGACGAAATCAGGGTAGAAGCATCTTTATCCACATCTGTGGAAAACGTGGTAACTGCCGGAACAGCAGCACCAAAGCTTCCTCATAACATCCGGTTAGTGAGCCATGAAGCGTATGATGGAAACATCATCAATACCTATGAGCGCCAATAGTTTCATAGGAGCAATAAAGCTAATCATAAAGTTCAAAGTTCAACATTCAAAGTTCAATGTAAAAAATGAGCAATAGATTTACATCGCGCCTGAGCGATAACGACGATTTCAAGCGAGACGAGTTGATTCGCAAGATAGAGCACGCCGTGGAGCATATGACGCTTGCAGAGCTGGAAGCCCTGTCGTATGACATGTTTACCAAGGGCTACATCCAGGATTACTAAACATTCAAACATAAGAATAAGACAAGATATAAAAAAAGTGGGTGCTACAACAATTCGTGTAGCACCCACTTTTTATATCTTATTCTTTTTCCTTATTTCGCCATTGGAGTGAAGCGCAAGGTGAACTCATGAGCTCCTGTTGGAGTCATGTACTGTGGCAGACAAGAGTCACCACCACAGCTGCGGTTACCGATGCCACGCTGCCAGAAATCGAAGTGAGCGAAAATCTGGTTAGAGCGTACCAGGTCGTAAGGATGCTTGCCACCATAGAATACGTCGTAGTTGAACTGGGCATCATCGAAGTGAGACAACGAGAAGGCTACCATGCCCTCGGTGGTAATCTGCAACTTCGTGTTGTTGTTGTCCAATGTCAACTGGCGCAGGCCCTGGCGGTCGCCCATGGTCTGAGGAGCACTCTGCTCTTCGAACATGCCATCCACGGTGGTCTTGTACAAACCTAACAACGAACCTCTCTGGCGGTCGATGTAGTTGCTCCAAGGACCCTTGGCATAATACTCCACATTCTCGAAACCAGGAGCAAATTGCATGGCAATACCAATTTTTCGGGTTTCCTCAGAAGAATTATTGGTAGTCACCTTCATATCCACGGTTCCGTTAGGATAGATGATGTAAGCAATCTGGTGAGTATCCTTACCGTTGGTAACGGCAGTTTCCACAATCACGGTCTTGCCCTGCTTCTTAGGAGCCTTTACCATCATCTTCTTGCCGGTGAGTGCACCCTCTTCCTTATTCTCGTTCTCGGCAACACCACCTGTAGCACCCAGGTTCACGTTGTCGTTGGCGATGCGGCGGAAACCGTTGAAGTCAGGACCAGCGTTAGGCTGAACGAGCTGAGTATTGCGATAAGTCCAGTTGGCGAGGGTTCCATCCTCTGCGAATGTGATGCTGAAATCCTTGCCGGTGATGGTGTTATCCTTCACCTTCAGCTTGCCCTTCTCCTGGATAGCTGGCAACTTGCCATGGTCTTTCTGTACGAAGGTAGGGTCGGCTACAGATGTGCCTGCTACATTCTCTGCAGAAAGCTTGAACTGCTGCTGAGCCATCTCATACCCCTGCTTGCTCCATGAAGTAGCCTTCTTCAGGATGAGGCTGAAGGTGATGACGTATTCTGCCTTATCATCTACAGCGGTGGTGTATGGGATGTTGATGTCGCAGGTCTTGCCTGGCAATACAGATGGGATTGCCACCTGGTTTTTCTCTACAGAAACGCCATTGCGGAGCACCTCGTAGCTGAGATCATAGATGTCGGCAAGGTTGGTGAATGCGCACTTGTTCTTCAGGGTGAGTACGCGGCTGTAGAAAGACTCGAAGTTCACGTCTCTGTAAACATACTTCACCTCGGTGAGCTTAGCCGTCCACTCTCTTCCTGGAGTAATGATACCGTTGCTCATGAAGTCGCCCTGGAATCCTCTGTAACCGTTGTTCATCTTGGTATAGTCGTAACCGGATGTGTAGTAGTGGAGTCCGGTCTTAGGATCCTTCAGAGGAAGACCCTTGCGGATGCGGCGTGTATCGTAGATTCCCTGGTCAACCCAGTCCCAGATGCAGCCACCGGTAATACCTGTACTTGCCTCGATGAGATCCCAGTATTCCTGCAGGTTACCTACAGCCTGACCCATTGCGTGAGCATACTCACAGATGAAGTATGGCTTGTCGTTGAGGCCGTTCATCTGCTTCTTCACTACCTCGATTCTTGGATACATGTCTGAACCGAAGTCTGAGTACTTGGCACCGTGATTGTAGCCCTCGTAGTGAACCCACGCGTCGCGACCAGGCAAAAGCTCCTTCACCTTATCGTAGGTAGCCTGGAAGTTGTCGCCACCGCCAGATTCGTTACCGAGCGACCAGAATACCACGCTAGGATGGTTGCGGTCTCTCAATACCATGCGCTCTGTGCGGTCCACGTAGGCTGCGCGCCAGGTTGGGTTGTTGGAGAGTGAATGGTTGTTGTGGCACTCCACGTCGGCCTCGTTCATGCAGTACAATCCGTAGTAGTCGAACATCGCATACATCTTAGCCTGACGAGGATAGTGGCTGGTACGAACGGTGTTCACGTTAGCCTGCTTCATCAGGATTACGTCGCGAAGCATGGTTTCCACGTCGATGGCGTGACCATAGAGTGGGTGAATATCCTGGGTGTTGACACCCTTGAAGAATACTCGCTTGCCGTTAACATAAACCAGTTTATCCTTGATGGTCACCTCTCTGAAACCGTATTTGGTAGAGAATACCATCTCTTCCTTGTTGCCAGCCTTCTGGCGAACGATAACGGTATAGAGGTTAGGCTGCTCTGAGGTCCAGGCCTTCAGACCGGTGAGGTTGTCGATGCTAAGGCGACAGTTCTTCTGAGCATCCTTGGCAGTCATCGCTACCTGAGCAGACTGCTTGGCAACAGACTTACCCTGTGGATCGAGAAGCTCGATCTCCAGCGTCTTCTCAGATTTCTCCTTGGATGCATTATTGATAGTCAGGTCAACATTCAGGTTGCCTGATGTGTAATCCTTGTTCAGGGCAGATGTGATGTAATGGTCTGCCACGAAAGTCTTTGGAGTAGCTACGAGATAAACATCGCGGTGGATACCCCCTAGGTGCCACATATCCTGTCCCTCCAGGTAAGAACCGTCGCTCCAGCGGTAAACGCGAACCGATACGTTGTTGTCACCCTTGCGGACGAGGTTGGTAACATCGAAGTCAGCATCGGTATTTGCACCCTGTGAATAACCGGCATACTTACCGTTTACCCAAACCACGATGGCGCTGCAGGCACCGTCGAAGTGCAGGAACACACGCTTTCCGGTTTCCCAACCCTCAGGCAGGTTGAAGTTACGGCGATAAGAACCTACCGGATTCTTGTCGAAATTATCCTTGAAGGCTGTGATGAATGGAGGTTTGTTCTCGAAAGGATAGCCCACATTATTATATACAGGCACATCGTATCCAGCCATCTCCCAGTTGAGAGGTACCTGGAGCTCCTTCCAGGAAGAAACGTCTGCGTTGTCAGCCCAGAAATCATCCTTCTCAGGCTTGCCCTGCTTCCAGTCGGCAGTGTAGTGGAATTTCCACTTGCCGTTGAGCAGGAGATAGTTGGCGTGCTTAGGAGTAAGCCATGGGAATTTGAAGTAGTCGTCCTGCTGCATGGTGGCAGTAGAAGAATAAGGCACGAAAGTAGCGTGCGCCTTTTCCTTGCGATCCTCAAACTTAGTTTCGTCTTCTACCCATTTGTCTGTAAACGGACATACTCCTGCTTTTGCCTCAACCACTTTCTTCACTTTTTTCTTGGTGTGTCTTGGCTGTGCAATAGCTGATGCGCTGAAGAGGAAGGTCAATGCAACCGCAGCTCCCCAAAATAAATGTTTTTGTTTCATTGTCTGGTTGAATTATTAATAATTACAAGTTAGCTAGTTATGAATCTGTTTAGATTTGGTGCAAATTTACGATTAATTCCTGAAACCTCCAAATTATTTTTGTATTTTCGTATCCTGGAGGATAAAATAAACCGACCTGTATGGTTGAAATTACCCAATACGCCCTGAAAGGGCAGAAGCTCC
>NZ_QSQJ01000016.1:0-72798 GCF_003436715.1 Prevotella sp. TF12-30
ACGAAAAGGGTGCGCCATAGACTTATGACACACCCTCTTTAATATTACGGTATGAACTTGTTCTATTCTACAACAATCCAACGTGGATCTCCGTAGTTCTGATACTGAGAACGGAGTGCATTCTTGATGGTGAAGTCGCCCTTGGCAGCATCCTCCCACAACTCTGTTGAAGAAGCGCTCAACTCATCACCTATCTCATAGCCAGAATTCCACTTCATATCGTTGGTATAGAATGTACTGGTTATATCCTGCTGACCCTTCATACTTACACCCTTGATGGTTGTATCGTCTGCAGCATAGAATGGACCAATCAAGCAGTTACTCATGATAACCTTGGTATCTTTGAGCTTGTTGACATCGAACATTGATTTGCCTGTCTGTACGCTGTTGTAGATTGTACAGTGATCCAATGTGATATTCAGTTTCGCCTGTTTGGTATTGATGATAGCACCAGCCTCAACACCTGTGATGGTAGTGTTAGTAATGCTGATGTCTGTAAGCGTCATCTTGGTCTGGTCTTTTGCATTGATCACACCATAGCTACCGATATTGCTGATAACACAGTTGTTGATGCTTACCTTACCCACCTTGCATTCGCTCTTGATGCTCTGGAAGCGGATAACACCACGTGTATTAGAGATATTACATTTCTCCATTTCGATTGCCTCAATGTTATTTGAACCTGAGATGTTCAAAATATAATTGTCTTTCTTGTTTTTGTTGACAAGATTGAGGTTGTAGAAGCGGATAACGCCACGATTTGTATCACTGTCAAACTTAGCACCTACGACGTTGAAGGTTGGTGTATTGTCACCGGCAGCACCCCAGAAGTAAACACTCTTGATATTGGCAGGGATGGTAGGAACCTTGTTCTTTCCGTCTGCGTCAAGTGGTGTCTGGTAGTTCAATCCCTGTGGGAATACGATGACAATCTTGTCGTTCTCGGCATTTGCCATGATGTCGTTGATGTCATCATTCTCAGAAAGAGTGATGATCTGATAGCCCTCTGGGAATGCTTCGTTAGTCTTGAAGCTGTAAGTACCGCGTACTACATCGCCATTCCAGAGCTTCACCTTATATGAAGTGTTAGCCTTCAAGCCTCTGAGAGTAACCAGGCCAGCAGCTACTTCTGCAGCTGTTACATCCTGCTTCACAGAATCCTTGTCCTTGTAGATATAGGCAGCATCAATCTGCTTGCCAGCCTTGAATGCTACATCTGCAGTATAGGTTCCTGGTGTAACATCTGTGATGATCTGCTCAGACTTGGTCTTGAAGCTATACTTATCCAGATACTTCCAGTTGGATGTCTTGCCCTCATCGTTCAAGCCACGCATACGGATGTAGTACTTGGTAGAACCCTGCAGGTCATAGATGGTATCTGGAGTAGAAGTCAATTCCTTGATGATGCTTTTGCCATTGGCGTTTTCAGCAACTTCATTGTTGAGCGTATCAGTACTGATTTCTACGATGTACTTTGTTGTATTTGGCATCTTCTTGAACTCTATGCCTACTCGATCGTCCTGAGGAGTTACACTCAGTGAGGTGGTATGGAAGAGTCGGTCGTAAGATGCATCTACGTCCCAATCATTCTTGTCAGTACAAGAATTGAAAGAGATGGCAGCCAGGAGCGCTGTGGCTCCTAAGCATACCTTTTTAGTTATATTATTGATTTTCATATAATATTCTGTATTTCTGAATTCTTGTTACGATGATTACCAACCGTATGAGTTCTGAAGTGTACCGTTAGAATCGGCGATGGTTGAGTTACCGATAGGCATGATGTAGCGGTTCTTCACCTTTACGTCGTCACCTACGAGACCATCGCTGATAAGAGGTAATGCTGTATTGACAAACTTGTCTGTGCCAGATGTGAGGCTAGCCTTTCCGAATGAATCCTGGCTACCCTGGTAATCGGCAGCAGTCTTGCCTTCTGGCAAACCATACCATGTTACACTGCTCATATCAATCTGAGTCTTTGCCTCATCCTTATAGTTGAAGTAGAGCTTAGTCTGATACTTGCCTGCCTCAAGGTCTGCGATATACTGCTGCTTGAACTCCTTGATCTTCTCAACCAGGAGATTCCAGCGGATCAGGTCGTACTTACGGATTGTTTCACCTGCAAACTCCCATGCATTTTCCTGAACGAGGGCGTCAAAGAAGTTATCTGCAGTCAGAGCATCTACGTATGCGGCAGCCTCTGTTTTGTGGTTTGCATCGAAAGCACGGGTATGTACTTCCTTTAATGCCTCACGGGCTGTAAGACCAGCATCACCGGTATAGTGAGCATCAGGACCACCAGCCAGCTCATTCAAGCACTCTGCGTAGTAGAGCAATACCTGAGAGTAGCGCATCTTGACAGGGTTGATACCTGTTGTGTGCTTAGCAGTAGCCTTCAGGTTGTTTGCAAGCCATGAAGCACCCATCTTGCGGGCATCCCATTTACCGACATAGATTTCGAATGGGTTGTTACCCTTCATATTCTCCTTGGTTACACTGTTGTCGTCATCCTTGATTTCGATATTAGAGCAAGTAATGTCACGACGTGTGTCATTCTTGTCGAATGAATAGAGGAATGGAGCTGTGAGCTTCAGTTTACCTGATGAGTTGCCGTAACCGAACTTGGTTGTAACGCCGCTAAGACGTACGCCAACTGTGTAGCCTAACTCGCCACTTACATTCTCACCCAGAGGAATCTCGAAGAGGTTCTCGTGGTAAGACTGGTCGAGCTTCAACTGGTTTACAAGTTCCCACTCATTCTCGAAAGATGGATTCAGAGAGTGAGTACCATCAGTAATGAGTGCTGTCCAGTGGCTGAGGGCACGCTCAAAGAGAGCCTTGCGCTCTGCTGCACCTGGGCGCTGGGTAGGGTAGGTTGCATCACTGTAAGATGCTGTCTCATATCCATCCTTTGCCTTTTCGCGGATTACATATCCTGCACGGGTCATTGCTATCTGAGCCAAGAGACCATGTGCATAACCCTTGGTTGTATGCTCTGTTGTATAGCCTGTAACCTTGTCAGCCCATGGCAAGTACTCGATAGCCTCGTCGAGGTTGTTCATCAAGGTGTCCAATACTTCATCACGATCTGTCTTTGCCATATATGCATTAGACAAGTCTGACTTACTTGACTCCAACTTCAAAGGAACATCACCGAATGTACGAACCAGGTCGAAGTAAACCATGGCACGCAAGGTAAGAGCCTCACCCAGATAACGCTTCATGGTGTTTACCTCTGATTTGCTGCCTGAGTTGAGCAATGGGCTCTGGCGGATACCCTCAATGCAGAGGTTAGCGTCCTCGATAACCTTATACATGTTGGTCCACACCTTGTCAAGGTTGGTAAAACCAGGATCTACGTTGTAGTTCATCACACCACGATAGTTACCTGTAGCGTGAACGGTGGTATTGTCAAGAGCATCGATGAGCTCGCAGTCGGTATTCAGTCCCATTACGATACTGAAGTCCTGTGCGTATGTACGGTCATCAGACAAGCCACCATATATCTTATTGATTCGCAAACCTGTGTAGTAAGTAGAATTGTACACAGACTCAGTGTTCAGCTCTGATGGTGAAGTCTTATCCAGGAAATCTGAGCAAGACACCATGCTGAGCATACCCATAGTGAGTGCGAATGATGAAATGATCTTCTTCATATCTGTATTTATATTCTGAAAAGATTAATTAAAATGTAACGTTGATGCCACCTACGAATGTGCGGCTCTTTGGATAAGCTGCATAATCGATACCTGGGCACATTGGGTTGTTCTTGCTGCTTGTATCAACCTCAGGGTCGTAGCCCTTGTAGCCGGTGATGCAAAGCAAGTTGTAACCGGTAAAGTAGATTCGTACATTGCTGATGTGCAATGGAGCAATCCATTTCTTAGGGAATGTATAACCTACTGTTACATTCTGCAAGCGAAGGAATGAAGCATCCTCTACAGCATAATCAAGAATGACCATCTGTGATACGGCTGCTGGGTTCCAGATAGACTTGCCCTGGTTGAGCTCGTTCAACTTGTTCATCACGCCTTCTGTACCACCATACTGGGCGATGATGGTAGAACTTACGCTTTTACCGAGGTTCAAACCTGTTGCAGGATCAATCCATGTATAATGATTCTCAAGACGGAAATCATCTACGAGGTTGTACTTCTTGTTTGAACCTGAATAGAATGAGTTTGCCAACTTGGTACCATTCACAATCTTGTTTCCAAGAGAGTAATTGAAGAAGACATTGAAGTCGAAGTTACCTACGTGTCCATCGAATCCGAAACCACCAGTAGTTGTAGGAACGGTATTGCCAAGACGTTGCTTCAATGGTTTGCCATCCTCATCGCACTCTACCTTTGGACTACCAGGATAGAGACCGCCGAAGAGGGAAGAGCTGTTGTCTTTTACGCCATCAGCCAAAGCCCACTTACCTGTACCGAGGAGAACGAGATCGCCTGTTCCTGTTGCTGCATCATAAACTGTGTAGAAACCATTGGTCTTGTAACCCCAGAGTTCGCCAAGACGACCGCCCTTCTCGATACGGAAGTCTTCGTACTTAGAGATGGTTGAACCACTCCAGTTACTGCTCTGCCATGAACCTTCGCCAGCCAGGTCCTTGATGCTGTTCTTGTTGTAAGATACATTGAAGTTGAAATTCAAACCGAAGTTCTTCTTGTCAACGATCACAGCATTGAGAGCCAATTCCACACCCTTGTTTTCGGTCTTGCCGAAGTTCTGGAACTGATAGCTATAACCAGTGTTTGAAGGGATGGTTGTACGCATCAGCAAGTCCTTGGTTGTATTCCAGTAGAAATCCAGAGTACCATTGATGCGGCCATTGAAGAAACCGTAGTCGATACCGAAGTTACGGGTTACTGTTGTCTCCCACTTCAAGTCTGGATTGTAGAGATATGAGCCATGCTCGAGCATATCGGCACGGTTCTCCGCCCAGAATGGTGGCTTTGCGGTGTTGCTAGCCATAGAGTATGTGGTAGAAAGCAGACCTGAGTTGATACGGTTGTTACCCGCAGTTCCGAAGCTCAAACGAGCCTTCAAGTTAGAGAGCCAGCTGGAAGTGCTCTTCATAAATGCCTCATCAGAAACACGCCATGCCAAAGCCAGAGATGGGAAGAGACCCCAACGGTGATTCTTTCCGAATTTGCTGGAACCATCGGCACGCATGGTGAATGTTGCCAGATACTTGTCTGCAATAGTATAGTTCACACGACCGAAGAAAGAGAGAATGTTCTCTTCTGCCTTGATGTCACTCTCATTGTTGAGAGGAGTACCTGCTGCTGTATTTGCCAAAACCTCCTGGATAGTCATAGAGGTTGGATATGCTACAGATGTGCTGGTACGTGAAACATCCTGACTGCTGCTCCACTCCTGACCCAAAAGTACATTGAGGTGGTGGTTATTGAACAACTTGGTATTGTCGTATGTTACTGTATTTGCATTACGCCAGTTCTTGTTCTGCAAACGAATGAACTGTGACTGTGGCTGACCATTGAAACCATACTTTGAGTTGGTTGTTGCATTAGAACCCCAAACCTGATCGGTATTGTTGTACTTCCAACCATAGCCGAACTCACTACGGAAAGTCAAACCCTTGAATGGCTTCCAGTTCAAACCTACGTTGTAGTTCTGTTGGAAACGCTCCTGATATTTATAGGTATCAGTGATACGCTCTACAGGGTTGCGCTCAACAGATGTTGAGTTTTCTTCATCCTCATCAGCGTCTGTGAGTGGATAAACTGGCCAGAACTTTACGGTGTTGGCTACAGTAGAGTTAGCAGCATTGCTTTCATTAGTGTCGGCACCACCATTCAAGCCATCAAGTTTGGTATAAGCCATACGGGCATTGAAGTCGAGAGTCAACCACTTGTTCAAGTTGGCGTTGATCTTGGCATTTACATTGTTCTTTGCATAGCCAGAACCAAGCATGATGCTCTTCTCATCGTTATGAGAGAAACCTACATTATACTTAATGTCCTTGGTACCACCGCTTACGCTTACATTATACTGCTTCTGGTTACCAGTTCGTCCGAATACCTCATCCTGATAGTCAGTACCCTGTACAGACTTCCAGATGTCGAGATCGTCGTAGTCACCATAGTTTGTTGCTCCGTTCTCAAAGAGAGCGTATGCAAAGTTGTAAGGATCGAGAGTCTTGATCAGTTTAGTTACCTTCTTCAATCCGAAAGATGCGTTGAAGTTTACCTGAGTCTTACCTTCAGAACCGCTCTTGGTTGTTACGATGATGACACCGTTGGCACCACGAGCACCATAGATGGCAGTAGAAGAAGCATCCTTCAAGACATCGATGCTCTGAATTTCGCTAGGAGCGATGTCGCTGATAGAGCTTACTGGGAAGCCGTCAACGATGTAGAGAGGTGAGTTGTCCTGTGAAAGGGAACCACCACCGCGCACGCGAATCTTAACGTCTGCATCTGGTGAACCTTCAGATGTGGTGATGTTTACACCTGCCATCTTACCAGTCATCGCCTCGCTTACGTTAGATACCGGAATGTTAGCAATCTGCTTGTCGCTGATAGATGAGACAGAACCCGTAAGGTCCTTCTTTCTAACAGTACCATAACCGATTACTACAACATCATTGAGGGTTGTGTTGTCATCCTCAAGCTTGATGTCGATTGTTTCTTTACCTGCAACGCTTACTTCCTTCGCTTTCATACCAATGTATGAAACCTTCAGTTTCTTGCTCTTGCCTTTTAAGCTCACTGTGAAATTACCGTCAATGTCGGTCACGCCACCATTGCCAGCTACACCTACCTCCATGACAGATGCGCCGATGATTGGCTCGCCCGTATTGTCAGTAACAACACCCTTTACAGTTTGCGCAGAGACGCTTGTTACCATGAACATGAGCGCGCCTGCAAGCGCAATTTTCTTTCTGTTATAATTACCAGACATACACTTATAGGTTAGATTTATACTATGTTTGTTTATTATCTGTTTGTTTATTCTTTGATTTTGTATTTTTAAGTAGAAAACTATTGGCAATTTGGAAAACAAATTGTATTGTGACCTAGTTGCATTGTTAGTTTCTGTGTGCAAATATATTAAAAATAATTGGATTACATTTACTTTTGTTGGGAAAATCGTACGTAAACGTTTTCTTTTTTGCGTTTTTTATTGTGAAATTCTTTGAAGGAATAGGTATGAGCTAAATTAAAGTAATGCGTCCTAAAAGAACAAATGTATCGTCTTACTGATTATTTTTGACGATTTTGTTCTTTTAGGACGCGTCACTTTTTTATTTCACAGCCAGTCCCTGCTGTTCCATCTCCAGGCTTGCCCAGATGAATGGACCTACACCTTTGGCGTCATTTTCGCGGATAGGCTCGCTGATGTAATACTCGAAACTGCCATCACGCTTGAAGTTTGGCTTCTTGACGTATGGACCAGGGCCAGGACCCAGACCGCTTACTTCGCAGCAGCGTGTCAGACTGATAGTCTTGTCTGGATTAACCTTGATAAACTCCTTGATGATTCCATTATATGCCTTGACACCCGCATCACGGAACTTCTCGCTGAGATAGCCCTTGCGATAGCCCTTCAGCAGAACGTAGGTAAACATACTGGATGCAGTACTCTCCAGGTAGTTGCGAGGATCCTTCACATCCATCACGTCATACCATACACCTGTCTTCTTATCCTGATACTTCAGTACGCTCTCCATTGCCTTGTTCAAGAGAGCAATTACTTCGCCTCGGCGTGCATAGTCTTCAGGCATAGCCTCCAGACACTCGGTCATTGCCATCACGTACCATCCCAAAGCTCTTGCCCAGGTGTGCTGGCTCTTGCCGTTTTCCTTGTCTGCCCAGAACTGCTGATGAGTCTCGTCCCAGGCGTGCTTCCAGAGTTGAGTCTTCTCATCGTATGTGCGATAATCGGTTTTGATGATCTGATCTACGGCATCGTCTAGAATCTTCTTCGCCTTCTTTGGCTTGAGGTTCTGTACGGCATAGTTGCAGTAGAAAGGCAAGCCCATGAAGATTCCATCTAGCCAAACCTGATTGGCATAGATAGCCTTGTGCCAATATACGCCTTCCTTGGTGCGAGGCTGGTTCTGGAGTTGCTTGAAGAGGGTCTTCAGTGCCTGCTCATTGCCCTTGGTAGGGAAGAGGTTCTGCATGCGGAGGATAAACTTGGCTGTGCGTACATTGTCGAGATTGAAATCCTCGTACTTGTAGCCGGTGATGTTACCCTTCTCATCTATCATCTTTGCCGGATATTCCTTCAGATATTCGAGGATGCGGTCGTGGTTGGCTGCATCTCTTTTCTCCTTATAATATAAATAGGTGTCGAGCATACCTTCCATCTCGATTCCCATCACATAGCTCCAGCGTGGCTTCTTTGGACTGAAGTCGAGGTTATAAGGGTGAGGGGTGCGCTGCATTTCGCTATGGGTAAGCCACTCGGAGTAAGTCTGGTAAGGGCGATCTTCCTTGTTGAGTACAAGCGATCCGTTGATGGTGAGGTTGTCAAACTTCACGTTCTTGGTCTTGCCGGTAATCTTCACCGGCTCTTTCTGAACACCGTTGAAGTTACAGTTCTTCACTGAAATGTCGCTTACGTTCTCTACCTCGTTTCTACCAATGATGAGCACGCCATAGTTGCTCTTTTGGCAAGTTACATCTTCTACGCTTACATTCTTTACGGTAGGTTCGAATCCGCGGTAGCAGATTTCCTTTGGCTCATAGTCGAGATTGATTTTTACTACAGCTTCCTTGCACTGACCGACTGTAATCTTGCGCATGTTGATGTTCTGGATTATGCCACCACGACAGTTGTTGGTCTTGATGCGGAGAATGCGTTCAAGATGCGGTGAGTCCATTACGCAGTTTTCTGCATACACGTTCTCACATCCTCCTGAAATCTCAGAACCTATCACTACACCACCATGTCCATCTTCCATCTTGCAGTTGCGGATGATGATGTTTCTGGATGGTTGGTTCCAAAGTCTGCCATCGTTGTTGCGGCCACTCTTGATGGCGATACAGTCGTCACCGGTATGGAAGAGGCAGTTCTCTATGAGTACATTCTCGCAAGCCTCTGGGTCGCAGCCGTCTCCGTTTGGACCTTCATTGTAGATGGTTACACCGCTTACCGTGATGTTCTTGCAGAGTAATGGGTGGATGACCCAGAATGGTGAGTTGAGCAGCGTTACATCTTTAATAAGGATGCGCTCGCTGCGTACGAAGTTGATGAGCTGTGGGCGAAGACCCTGTCCGAGTCCAAACTTGCGCTGGTCGAACTCCACTCCGTCTTCAGCCTGCTTGAGGAGCTTGGCACGAGAGCCTAGATTCTGAGCCTCCTTAGTGATTCCCTCTTTGTAGCCGAACATAACCTTGCCTACCATCGGCCACCAGGTTTCGTTGCTTCCGCCGCCATCAATGGTTCCCTTACCGGTAATGGCGATGTCTGTAGCCTTGTATGCGTAGATGCATGGCGAGTAGTTCCAGCATGCCAGTCCTTCCCAAGAGGTGCGAACCAATGGGTAGAGCTTGGTATCGAATACAAAGTGGAGGGTTGCTCCCTCTTCCAGAGAAAGCTCTACATGACTTTTCATTTCGATGGCTCCAGTGTTCCAGGTACCTTTAGGAATGATAACCTTTCCGCCGCCCTTCTTGGATACGAGGGCGATGAGGCGGTTGATGGCTTTCTGGTTTTGAGCCGCCGGGTTGGTCACTTTAGCGCCAAACTTCGAAATGTCGTACTTCTTAGCCGTAGTTTCGAGTTTCGGCAACTGAATGCTCTGCTCAATACGCTTGTATTCTTCGTCGTTCCATCCTGATGCATAAGTACATACAGGAATGAGCAAAGCCAATAGTAATGTCTTGAATAATCGGTTCATTGCTTGTTTCAGAGATTAATGAATAAAAATTTTGTTTGTTGTATTTGGTTGCAAAGATACATAAAAAAAATATATTTCCGATAGTTTTTTAGTTAAAAATTTGGCTGTTCTAACAAAAAAGTGTATCTTTGCGGTGAAATTTAACATTATTAATACTTCAAATAAAGATTCGCCTATCGATTTAGACATTTACTTAATGATAAAATAAGGATTAAGAAATGAGAAAACTCAATCAAATGACAGATGAAGAATTGGCCTTGGCTTACGTCGAGGGCGACAATAAGGCTTTTGACCTATTGCTGTCCCGCTGTGAGGTAAAGCTGTTTTCTTACATTCTCTTTGTCGTACATGATGAAGAGCTGGCGAACGATATATTTCAGGAAACTTTCGTAAAGGCGATTGTCAAACTTCAAGAAGGGCAATATTCGCCTAATGGTAAGTTTGTCTCATGGCTTATGCGTATAGCTCACAATGTAATTGTCGATGGCTATCGTGATGCCAAAAATCTGCTTTTTACCGACCAGCATAACGATAATGATCTTTCTCGTCTGAAGGGAGATGCTGTGACGGATAGTTTTGTGGAGAAGGAAATCGTGCGCAACCAGGTGTTGAGCGATGTGAGACGGTTGGTGGATTTTCTGCCTCCTAACCAGCGGGAACTCATATATATGAGATTCTATCAGCAGTTGACTTTCAAGGAGATTGCTGAATTGACGAATGTGAGTATCAATACGAGTCTGGGACGTATGCGTTATGCGCTTCATAACCTACGTCGTATGGCGAAGGACTATCACATCAGCTTGCAGCTTGACTAAACTTTCCGCTGTTTTATCAGCGGGAAGTTTAATCTTCTTGCTACTTCTATATCGTTGGTTCAGGGCGTATTGGGTAATTTCAACCATACAGGTCGAAATTCTTTAGTCCTCTTCCTTTTTCAATTCTTTCAGATTGTGAATAGTTGCACAAGGATCTGAACTCTTGAAGACGTAGCTGCCACTCACCAGTACATCGGCTCCAGCCTGTACGAGTCGTGGGGCAGTTTCACCCTGTACACCACCATCTATCTCGATAAGTGCATGGCTGCCGCTCTCCTTGATGAGCTTACGTAGGCGATGTACCTTCTTGATGGTGTTTTCTATAAACTTCTGTCCGCCGAATCCAGGGTTCACGCTCATCAGCAGCACCATATCCACATCGCAGATGATATCTTCCAGGACATTTACAGGAGTAGAAGGATTGAGTGTTACGCCAGCCTTCATACCAGCAGCATGAATCTGCTGGATAGTACGGTGTAAGTGAGTGCATGCCTCGTAGTGCACATTCATCATCATGGCACCAATCTTGGCGGTTTGCTCAATGTATTGCTCTGGGTGTACAATCATAAAGTGTACATCGAGAGGTTTGGTGCAAACTTTTGCCACGGCTTCCAATACAGGAAAACCGAAGGAGATGTTGGGCACGAATACACCATCCATAATATCCATGTGGAGCCAGTCTGCTTCACTCTTATTGATCATTTCTACATCGCTCTTCAAGTCAATGAAATTGGCTGAGAGGAGAGAAGGGGAAACCATTGTCTTCATCTTTATTTCTTTACTTTGATTATATGTTGCAATCAGTTGATGAAATACGCCTTGCAAGATTCATTCTTCTTGAATGCGCGATAAGTGTAAGCCATCTGTTTGATGAAATAGATGGTCTTGGCAGATGGTCTCATCTCTTCGGAAGTAAATAAATGCTTCATAGGCATATTTTTTATGAATTGATTAATACTATGCTGTTTCTGATTGGCATCGGTTATGGGAATGATTCCTCATCATGATGCTTATATATTCATAAACGATGACCTTGTGGTTTTATTATATCTGGTGCTTATATTTTTTTGTGAATAGTACTCCGATTACTTATATATAATAAGGTGTAAGGGGAAAAAGAAAGAGAAAAATAAGAAGAAAATAACTTTTTTCTGTTAAAATGATTATTTTTTAGATAAAAAGTTTGCTATTTTGTAGAAAAAGTGTAATTTTGCAATCGATTAGTTGTAGTGACTATGCCAGTAACAAATTATAATTAAAAGAAACAAAATAAAAAATTAAAAATATGATGAACTCGTTTGTATCTACAGCATGGTGGTGGCGTAACTCAAGATCTAGAAAGTCGTGAGTCGAGTACCCGTGTGGATGCAAATCCAAATATACTAAGGGCCTGCCGTAACTTACGACAGGCCCTTTTTACATATCTGGGGAGTTTCGGAAAATGATTCTTACTTGAAAGAGTATTAACAAAATAAAAATATATAGGAGAACAGGATTATGGAAATGAAGAATATCTTGAACAGAATGTTGAACCACGAGGAGTTGACCCGTGAAGAGACCAAGAATATTATCCTGGGAATTACTCAGAGTGAGTTTCCCGAGGAACAGATTACAGCCCTGCTTACTGGTTTGCAGATGCGCGGTGTGACTGTAGATGAACTTCTCGGTTTCCGTGATGGTATTTTGGAGACTGGTGTTCCTGCCATTCTCAATTGTGACCGATATATCGATGTTGTAGGAACTGGTGGTGATCGCAAGAATACTTTCAATATCTCTACTACCTCTTGTTTCGTCATTGCTGGTGCAGGATATAAGGTGGCTAAACATGGTAACTTCGCTGCAACTTCGGTGAGTGGTGCTTCCAATGTTATCAAGAATCACGGAGTACAGTTTACTGATGATCTTGATAAACTCAACCGTTCTCTCGATGAGGCTGGAATCGTTTATCTTCACGCTCAGCTTTTCGCCAAGGCAATGAAGTTTGTGGGTCCTATCCGCAAGGCACTTCAGTTTCCTACCGTCTTCAATCTCCTGGGACCTTTGGTTAATCCTAGTCAGCCAAAATGCCAGTTGCTCGGTGTTGCCAACCTCGACCAGATGCGTCTCTATAATCAGGTTTACCAGAAAATCGGCATAGATTACGGAATCGTAAACAGTATTGATGGTTATGATGAAATTTCACTTACCAGTGATTTCAAGGTTACTACCAACAATTACGAGAGAATCTTCAAACCACAGGACCTGGGCTTCGGGATTGCCAAGCCTGAAGAGGTAAGAGGCGGAGCTACCGAGCAGGAGGCAAAAGATATTTTTGATGCAGTGCTCGAAAATCGTGCCCTGCCAGCGCAGAAGAATATCGTGCTCGCCAATGCAGCCTTCGGCATCCAGGTGATGGAGAAGGGAAAGAAGAGCATCGATGAATGCGTGGAGATTGCACGCGAAAGCATTGATTCTGGAAAGGCTCTTGCTACATTCAAGAAATTCGTGGAACTCAATAGTTAAGGAAAATGGATATTTTAGAAGAAATCATCGCTCACAAGAGAATCGAGATAGAACAGCGTAAACGCTTTATCCAACCCCGCCAGATGATTACCCTCACTGAGCAGAAGATGCAGGAGGATGAAGGATGTGTTCCGGGTGGAAGCATGAAGGAAGCGTTGATGAAGTCGGAGACTGGAATCATCGCAGAGTTCAAGCGTAAATCTCCTAGCAAAGGATGGATCAAGGAAGAGGGAAAGGCCAGTATCATTCCTCTAAGCTATCAGCAGAATGGGGCAACGGCGCTGAGTATCCTCACAGACATAGATTACTTTGGTGGCTATGATGAGTTTATCCAGGAGGCTCGCCATGTAGGTGTAACTCTACCTATATTATATAAGAACTTCGTGGTAGATGAATATCAGCTCTTGCAGGCTCGATATTGTGGAGCTTCGGCGGTGTTGCTGATTGCTGCCTGTCTTTCCAAGGAAGAATGCAGAAATCTGATGCGAATGGCTCATCAGCTGGGATTGGAGGTTCTTTTGGAAATGCATGGCGAACGTGATTTCGAATATGCAGAGTTGGAACCGGATATGTACGGAATCAATAACCGCAACCTCGGAACCTTTGTGACGGATGTGGAAAACAGTTTCCGACTGTCTGAAATGCTTCCGAAAGATGTATGCAGAGTGAGTGAGAGTGGAATCTCTCAGCCCCAGACTGTTCTTAGATTAAGAGAAGAAGGTGGATTCAGGGGGTTCCTGATGGGTGAGCAGTTTATGAAACAGGCTGAGCCTGGAGAGGCGCTCGCTCAATTTATCAATCAATTAAAATCATAGGCAGATGTTAGTAAAGGTTTGTGGAATGCGTGAGCCTGAGAATATAGAAAAGGTGGCTCAGCTAGGGGTGGATATGATGGGATTCATCTTCTACCCAAAGTCACCGAGATTCGCTTCTCAATCTGTGGATCGAACGGCTGCAGATAAGAATGTTTGCAGAGTGGGTGTCTTTGTCAATGAATCTGCTGGATTGATTTCTGATAAGATTCATCTGTTTGATTTGAATGCCGTGCAGTTGCATGGAAATGAGAGCCGCGAACTCTGTGAACTGCTTCATAAGCAGAATGGCTTGTTGAAAGTTATCAAGGCTATCAGCGTTTCCACAGCCGGGGATATCCAGAAATATAAGGAATACGTTGGCGCTGTTGATTACTTCCTTTTCGATACCAAGTGTAAAACGGTGGGTGGAAGTGGTCAGCAGTTTGATTGGCAGGTTTTGGAGAATTACGATGGTGATGTTCCATTCATCTTGAGTGGTGGAATAGGGCCGGAGGATGTAGAGAGAGTCAGGAACTTCCATCATCCAAAGTGCATCGGAATCGATCTGAATTCGAAATTCGAGTTGAAGCCGGGCTTAAAGGATGTGGAGAAGTTGAATACATTTCTTGAAAATATAGAAAACAAAGAGATAAAAAAAGAGTATTATGAATAAGATAAATGCATTGTTTGCAAACAATAAAGACCGCAAGCTTTTGAGCTTGTATTTCTGCGCAGGTTGCCCAACCCTCGAAGGAACGGGTGATGTGATTAAGGCGATGGAGCGCAAGGGAATAAATATGATAGAGGTAGGAATCCCGTTCAGTGATCCTCTGGCAGATGGACCTGTCATTCAAAGTGCTGGTACTAAGGCTTTGAAGAATGGAATGACCGTAAAGAAGCTCTTCGCTCAGTTGAAGGCTATCAAGAATGAAGTGCAGTTGCCACTCGTGCTGATGGGCTATCTGAATCCTATCATGCACTACGGAATTGAGGAATTCTTCCAGAGTTGTGTAGAAAGTGGTGTGAGTGGAACTATCATTCCTGATCTTCCATTTGATGATTATCTGAAAGTGGTAAAGCCTATTGCTGACAAATATGATATCCGCGTTATCATGATGATTACCCCAGAGACAAGTGAGGAGCGTATCCGATTCATCGACGAACATACTGACGGCTTTATCTATATGGTCAGCTCTGCCAGCATTACGGGCGCCCAAAGTAGCTTCGGCGATGCTAAGTTGGCTTATTTCAATCATATCAATGGGATGAATCTCCGTAATCCTCGTATGATTGGTTTCGGAATCAGTAACAAGCAGACTCTTACGAGTGCACTGGATAACGCAGCTGGTGCCATCATTGGTAGTAAGTTTGTGACATTACTCAATGAAGTAGGCAATCCAGACCAGGCACTCGACCTGCTTTTCGAAGCATTGAAAAAATAATTCAACCTTTTAATTTTATAGGAAAGATGTATCAAGTTGACGATAAAGGATTTTTTGGAAAATTCGGAGGAGCTTATGTTCCTGAGATTTTATATAAGTGTGTAACTGAGCTTCAGGAGGCTTATAAGCCTATCATAGAGAGCGAGGAGTTCAAAAAAGAGTATTATGCGCTCCTGAAGGATTATGTTGGCCGCCCTTCACCTCTTTACTTTGCGAAGAGAATGAGCGAAAAGTATGGATGCCAACTCTATCTGAAGCGTGAGGATCTGAATCATACCGGTGCGCACAAGATTAACAATACCATCGGTCAGATTCTGATGGCAAAGAAGATGGGTAAAACGCGTATCATCGCCGAAACCGGTGCCGGACAGCATGGTGTTGCAACTGCCACCGTCTGTGCCTTGATGGATATGAAGTGTGAAATCTTTATGGGTGCTACCGATGTGGAGCGCCAGCATACCAATGTGGAACGTATGAAGATGCTGGGTGCCAAGGTGAATCCTGTCCGTACGGGCAATATGACTTTGAGTGATGCATGCTCAGAGGCTATCCGCGACTGGTGCTGTCATCCACAAGATACTTTCTATATCGTAGGTTCCACGATGGGACCTCATCCTTATCCTGATATTGTGGCTAAGATGCAGAGCGTAATCAGTGAGGAGCTGAAATGGCAGTTGGAAGAGAAGATTGGTCGCGATTATCCTGATTACCTCATCGCTTGTGTTGGTGGCGGTAGCAATGCTGCAGGCACCATCTATCATTATATCGATGATGAACGGGTTCAGATCTATCTGGCTGAGGCTGCCGGTCATGGTATTGATACCAATTACACGGCTGCAACCATGCATTGTGGTACAGAGGGAATCATTCACGGTGCCCGTACGCTTGTGATGCAGACAGAGGATGGACAGATTGAGGAAGCCTTTACCATCAGTGCCGGTTTGGATTATCCGGGTATTGGACCTATGCATGCAGACTTGGCAACAAGAGGCAGAAGTCATGTACTTGCCATCAAGGATGATGAGGCTATCTATGCCGGTTACGAACTGACTCGTATGGAGGGCATCATACCTGCCATTGAAAGTGCTCACGCTGTGGCTGCCTTGAAAAAAATGAAGTTCAAGAAGGATGACGTGGTAGTATTGACCGTTTCTGGTCGTGGTGACAAGGATGTAGAAACCTATTTGAGCCATAAGGAAATGGCTGGAGAATATGGAAATTTCTAAAGTATTTTAAAGCTTTTGCCCTTTCAGGGCGACAGGCTTACACTCATTACTACCCAGGGTGTTACCATGGGCTAGGAGCTTCAGCCCTTTCAGGGCGTGTGGGTGTAATTAGTTAAAGTTCAATCAATAAGAAAAAATGGCTAAGTTTAATTATACGACAGTAACTCGCACGATTCTCGCCGACCTCTATACGCCTGTGGGAGTTTATATGCGATTGAGAGATATTTACCCCCAGTCGGCTCTGATGGAGAGTAGCGACTACCATGGTTCTGAGAATTCCCGTTCCTTTATAGGTGTACATCCATTGGCTAGCATTGCCGTGAGTCATGGAGAGGTTATCAAGACTTATCCTGATGGCAGTGTTGAAAAACAGCAACTTCCAGCTTTTGGCGAAGGAAAGGGAGAAGATTGTAAGCTCGCCATTTCGAAAGCTTTCAATGAGTTCATCCAGAGTTTCCATGTAGAGGGAGAGGGAAAGAATTTCTGTGGACTTTATGGATTCACGACCTTTAATGCAGTACGCTACTTCGAGAATATCCCTGTAAAGGATACCACGATGGCAAAGAATGATGCGCCGGATATCTATTATATTATGTATAAGGACATCATCGTGTTCGATCATTTCAATAATACGATGCAACTTATCGCTTTGAGCGAACGGTATGGCGAAGAGGAAACCGCTGATGATGATCAGGCTTTTGAGGCAAATAGGGCTATCGGCAATGCTGAGTTGGATGCATTGATGAAGGCGGTGAACAAGGCAAATGTGAAGCCTTATGATTTCCATCCGGTAGGCGAAACAACCTCTACTCTTACTGATGAGGAGCACAAGGCGAATATTCGCAAGTGTATCCAGCATTGTATGCGTGGCGATGTGTTCCAGATTGTGGTGAGCCGAAGATTTGTGCAGCGTTACGAGGGGGATGACTTCAAGCTCTACCGTGCCTTGCGTAGCATCAATCCATCACCTTATCTCTTCTATTTCGATTTTGGTGGCTTCCGTATCTTCGGTTCTTCACCTGAAACTCATAATCGTATTGTAGGAGAGAAGGCTTTCATTGATCCTATTGCAGGAACGACCCGCCGAACGGGTGATATGGAACAGGATAGAAAGGCTGCAGAATTCCTCCGTAATGACCCAAAGGAGAATGCAGAACATGTCATGCTTGTGGATTTGGCACGAAATGATTTGAGCCGTAACTGCCATAATGTGAAGGTGGATTTCTATAAGGATATGCAATTTTACAGTCACGTGATTCATCTGGTGAGCCGTGTGAGCGGAACATTGGATCAGAATGCTGACCATATTAAGGAATTCATTGATACTTTCCCTGCTGGTACCTTGAGTGGTGCGCCTAAGGTGAGAGCGATGCAGATTATCTCTGAATTGGAGCCTCACAATCGTGGTGCTTATGGTGGATGTATCGGATTCATAGGACTGAACGGCGATTTGAATCAGGCTATTGTAATTCGTACCTTTATCAGCCGTAATGGCGAACTCTGGTTCCAGGCTGGAAGTGGAGTTGTGGCGAAGAGCAACGACCAGTATGAGTTGGAAGAGTGTAATAATAAACTAGGAGCTTTGACTAAGGCAATTCATATTGCTGAGAAGCTTTAGGTAGTGAAAAATGAAGAACGAAGAGTGAAGAATTCATGTGCTTCAAGTAAACATTAAACTCTAAACATTAATAAGATGAAAATAGTAATCATAGATAACTACGACTCTTTTACCTATAATCTTGCCCATTTGGTAAAGGAGTTGGATGCTGAAGTGACGGTGTTCCGTAACGATCAGTTTCAGTTGTCGGAGCTTGACCGTTTCGACAAGATCATATTGAGCCCAGGACCAGGTATTCCTTCGGAGGCTGGACTTCTGATGGATGTGATCAGGAAATATGCAGGCAGAAAACCGATGCTGGGAGTTTGTCTAGGTCATCAGGCTATTGGTGAGGCTTTTGGTGCTAAACTAACCAATCTCTCTGAGGTTTATCATGGAGTAGCTACACCTTGTACTCAGTTTGGTAACGATCCTATTTTTGAAGGATTGCCTAAGCGTATCGAGATTGGCAGATATCATTCCTGGGTAGTAGATAAAAGTGGTTTTCCTGATTGCCTGGATATTACGGCTGTAAGTGATGATGGTCAGATCATGGGTCTCAAGCATAAGAATTATGATATTCGAGGCATTCAGTTTCATCCTGAAAGTGTGCTGACACCTGATGGGAAAAAGATGATTCAGAATTGGTTAGAGCTTTAGTCCTTTGGGGCTAAAGCTTTTTCTTTGCATCTTGAAATGTGTGATGTTGCGATGATTGTTAAAAAAAAAGAGTTTGATGTCCTGAAGGACACCAAACTCTTTTTTACTTTTTATATAATGAACTCTAATAAGAGAACATATAATCAAATATTATAAATCCCAAGCTACAGCACTTGCACCAAGTACAGCTGCAGAACTGCCATCAAGAGTAGAAACAAGGAACTTAGCCTTGCCCTTGTAAATCTTGAGCACGTTCTTGTCGTAAGCTTCCTTCAAAGGCTTCATCAAGAGGTCACCTGCCTTGGTGAGACCACCGAAGAATACGAATGCCTCAGGAGCTGAGAATGCTGCGAAGTTAGCGCAAGCTTCACCCAGCATCTTGCCAGTGAAGTCGTAGATGCGCTTGGCCAAAGCATCACCCTTGCTGGCAGCAACGCTGACATCGTAAGAGGTAATCTTCTCTGGATCCATCTCGCGGAGCAAAGAAGGCTCATCGCTTGTTTCCAGGAACTCACGTGCGGTGCGAGCTACACCTGTAGCAGAGCAATATGTCTCCAAACAGCCTCTTCTACCGCAGCCGCAAACACGACCAGCCTCGCCTGGAACCATGATAACATGACCTAACTCACCTGCGAAACCATCGCTTCCATAGAGCATCTGACCATTGATGACAATACCAGAACCTACACCTGTACCGAGGGTAATATCAATGAAGTTCTTCATTCCACGAGCAGCACCATAGGTCATTTCTCCAAGTGCAGCTGCGTTGGCATCGTTAGTAAGAGCTACAGGAATACCGAGAGCTTTGCTGAACATATCAGCCAAAGGTACAACGCCATCGTGAGCCCAAGCCAAGTTTGGAGCAAACTCGATAGCACCCGTATAGAAGTTTCCATTAGGAGCACCAATACCCATTGCCTTGATCTTTTCGATACCGCCTACGGTCTCGATGATTGGCTGGAGTGCCTCTACAGATGCCTTTACATAGTCATCTACCTTATCATAACCACCAGTTTTGATAGCTGTTGTTGCCTTGATTTCGCCACGAGCATCAACGATTCCGAACACAGAATTAGTACCGCCGAGGTCTAAACCAATAACGTACGGTTTTAATGTATTTTCAGTCATGTTACTTTTTTAATTAGTTAGAATTGTTTATTTATGCTGCAAAGATAATGAATCCTTTTGAAAATATCAACTTTTTCTTGTATAAAAAAGTATAATTTTAGAAGTTTTGGGCAAAAATATTGCAAATGTGCCCTTTTTTTTGTAACTTTGCCCGCTGTTATAGAATAATGTACGAAAAATGAGTTTAGCATTTCCAATAGAGATAAACATCCTTGACTTTATATTCAAAGGAATTATCATCGGAGTGATTGCCTCTGCCCCTATGGGGCCTGTAGGCATTCTTTGTATTCAGCGTACGCTCAACAAGGGACGCTGGTTTGGGTTCGTCACGGGCATTGGTGCTGCGTGCAGTGATATCGTATATGCACTCTTCACGGGTCTAGGTATGAGTTTCGTGATGGACTTTGTGAATAATGCGCAGAACAAGTTCTACCTGCAGATTTTCGGTAGTGTATTGCTGCTGGTGTTCGGAATCTATTGTTTCAAGAGTGATCCGATGAAGAATATGCACAAGTCGAGCAATAAGCAGGGTACTTTATGGCATAATGGAATAACGGCTTTCCTGGTTACCTTGAGTAATCCGCTCATCGTATTTCTCTTCATGGCTACCTTTGCACAGTTTGCCTTTGTGGTTCCGGATATGCCGATAGAAATGGGAGTGGGATATCTGAGTATTATGTTTGGTGCCTTGTTGTGGTGGTTTGGACTCACTTGGCTCGTCGATAAGATCAGAGGTAAGTTTGATACTAATGGAATCCTTATCATCAATAAAGTGATAGGAAGTATCGTGATTATTTTCTCGATCATCGCTCTTTTTGGAACGATGTTTAATCTTTATCATTTACCAGAATTTTAAGTTATGTTTGTAGCACAGAAATTAAGAAAAGAAAGTATTGCAGAATACCTTTTATATATGTGGCAGATAGAGGATATCATCCGTGCCTACGGATGCTCGCTGCCGGTGATTAAGAAAAACTATATCGAACGGTTCGATTTCACTCCTGAGCAGAAAGACGAGGAACTCGATTGGTTTGGAAATCTTATTCGTATGATGAATGAAGAAGGTAAGCGTGAGAGTGGGCATCTTGATATTAATAGAGTGTTATTGCAGGATGTCATCGATCTGCACGGCAGACTCCTTCAGAGTTCGAAGTTCCCTATTTACAATGCTGAGTATTACAAGGTGTTGCCTTTTATTGTAGAGTTGCGAAACCGTGGTGATAAGGATATTAATGAGGTTGAGACCTGTCTTGATGCACTTTACGGAGTAATGATGCTCAGATTGCAAAAGAAGGAGATTACCCCTGAAACCGAGAAAGCTATCAAGGAAATCTCAATCTTCGTAGGATTGCTCAGTGATTATTATATCAAGGATCGTACTGAAGGCTTGAAGTTTGAAGATGACGATATGTAATCTGCTGGCGTAACAAGTGTTTTTTAGTAATTAGAGAGTAGTATTTATTTTTTTTTAGGATATACATATTATAATATATATTATTGATGAAAGAGATTGAAAGAAGAAGAACGTTTGCCATCATTTCGCACCCTGATGCTGGTAAGACAACATTGACCGAGAAGTTCCTGCTCTTCGGTGGACAGATTCAGGTGGCTGGTGCCGTTAAAAACAATAAGATTCGTAAGACAGCAACTTCCGACTGGATGGATATTGAGAAGCAGCGTGGTATTTCCGTATCAACTTCTGTGATGGAGTTCGATTATCTGCCTGCTGGTCAGAGTGGCGAGCCTTATAAGGTAAACATTCTTGATACTCCGGGTCACCAGGATTTCTGTGAGGATACTTATCGTACTCTCACCGCGGTGGACTCTGCTATCATCGTAGTCGATTCGGCTAAGGGTGTTGAGGCGCAGACCCGTAAGTTGATGGAGGTGTGCCGTATGCGCAATACTCCTGTTATCATCTTTATCAATAAGATGGACCGTGAGGGTCGTGACCCATTCGATGTTCTTGATGAGTTGGAGGAAGAGTTGAAAATTTCAGTTCGCCCTTTGTCTTGGCCTATCGGTCAGGGGGCTCGCTTCAAGGGAGTTTACAATATTTATGAGCATCAGCTCAATCTTTTTACACCTAATAAACAGCGTGTTACTGAGAAGGTTGAGGTAGATATTCAGTCTAAGGAACTTGATGAGCGAGTAGGTGAGCGAGAGGCAAATCAGTTGCGCGAAGAACTGGAGTTGGTGGATGGTGTTTATCCAGAGTTCGATGTGGAGACCTATCGTTCAGCAGAAGTGGCACCGGTATTCTTTGGTTCTGCCTTGAACAACTTCGGTGTGCAGGAACTTTTGGATTGCTTCGTGCAGATTGCTCCATCACCAAAGCCTACCAAGGCAGAGGAGCGTATGGTGGAACCGGAGGAGCCTAAGTTTACTGGTTTTATCTTCAAGATTACTGCAAATATCGACCCTAACCACCGTTCATGTATTGCATTCTGCAAGATTTGTTCTGGTAAGTTTGTGCGCAACCAGCCTTACTACCATGTACGTCTCGACAAGACCGTACGTTTCTCTTCACCTACCCAGTTTATGGCGCAGCGTAAGAGTACAATCGATGAGGCCTATCCTGGCGATATCGTTGGTTTGCCAGACAACGGCATCTTCAAGATTGGTGATACTCTGACTGAGGGCGAGAAGATTCACTTCCGTGGATTGCCATCGTTCTCTCCACTTCTCTTCAAGTACATCGAGAACGATGACCCAATGAAGAGCAAGCAGTTCCAGAAGGGTTTGGAGCAGTTGATGAACGAGGGTGTGGCACAGTTGTTCATCAACCAGTTCAATGGTCGTCGCATCGTGGGTACCGTCGGTCAGTTGCAGTTCGAGGTTATCCAGTATCGCTTGGAGAACGAGTACAATGCCAAGTGCCGTTGGGAGCCTGTTCATTTGCATAAGGCATGTTGGATTGAGGCTGACGATGAGAAGGAATTGGAGAACTTCAAGAAGCGTAAGTATCAGTATATGGCAAAGGATATTGAGGGACGCGATGTGTTCCTCGCCGATTCTGGCTATGTGTTGAGTATGGCTCAGCAAGACTTCGAACATATCAAATTCCACTTTACATCGGAATTCTAAAATAACAAAAGAATGATGGATGAAGAGTTATCAGAATACAAACAAGGCAGGATAGAAAGATTCGTTGTTTGGCAGAAGGAACATATTTCCGACCGCCAGATGACCCTTATCCTTGCTTTTGTGATAGGTTTGCTCGCTTCTGTAGCAGGTTTCTTCCTGCATGGTATCGTGCATGAAATACAGTTGCTGCTTACTTCCGGGTTCCAGCAGAGCAGTTATAATCTGCTCTTCCTGCTTTTCCCTATCATTGGTATTTATCTTACCTCACTTTTTATCAAGTATGTGGTGAGGGACAATATTTCGCATGGTATTACCCGTGTGCTTTACGCCATCTCGACCAAGAACTCCCGACTAAAAGGACATAACTGCTGGTCTTCGGTGGTAGCTTCTGGTATTACCATTGGTTTCGGTGGATCTGTTGGAGCTGAGGCACCTATTGTGCTTACCGGTTCTGCTATCGGTTCTAATCTGGGACAGATTTTCCGTATGGATAAGAAGACCATGATTCTGCTGGTGGGCTGTGGAGCCAGTGCTGCTATTGCAGGAGTCTTCAAGGCTCCAATTGCAGGACTTGTCTTCACCCTCGAGGTACTGATGGTTGATCTTAGTATGGCTTCACTTCTGCCAATCCTTATCAGTTGTGTCACTGCTACCTGTTTTACCTATATCTTTATGGGTGACAGTTCGCTTTTCGATTTTACTCTTACCAATCCATGGGAGTTGAATCGTACGCCAGCATGTATCCTGTTGGGTATCTTCTGTGGTTTGATGAGTCTTTACTTTATGCGCACGATGTCATGGTGTGAGGGGCTTTTTGCCAAGATGAAGAATCATCCTTATTGTAAGTTGGTTTTTGGTGGACTCATTCTCAGTTCGCTCATTTTCCTTCTTCCTTCTCTTTATGGAGAGGGATATTCGGCAGTAAATGTGCTTCTTAAGGGACAGAATGAGGCAGAGTGGGGGCAGGTGATGAACCGTTCTCTTTTTTCAGGTCATCAGAATCTGTTGATTCTCTATATCGGCTTGGTGACCTTTACCAAGGTTTTTGCCACTTCGGCTACCAATGGTAGTGGAGGATGTGGTGGAACCTTTGCTCCTTCTCTTATCATCGGTGGATTTGCAGGTTTCTTCTTTGCCAGACTCTGGAATGTTTACGAGGTAGGTGTTTATGTACCCGAGCAGAATTTCACCTTGATGGGAATGGCAGGACTGATAACGGGCGTGATGCATGCTCCACTTACCGGTATTTTCCTTATCGCCGAACTTACAGGTGGTTATCAGCTTTTTATGCCACTTATGATTGTGTGCATATCTTCGCTCCTTACCATCAGTATCTTTGAGAGCCATAGTATCTATGCCTTGCGTTTGGCTAGAGAGGGCAAACTTCTCACGCATCATATTGATCGTGCAGCGCTCACTCTGATGAGTATGCAGAGCTTGGTTGAGAAGGATTATCATCCAATCAAGGAAGATTTGCCGATGGAAAAACTGGTGAGCGAGATTAGTCGAAGTAATAATAACTTCTTGCCTGTGCTCGATGAAGCGGGTGTCTTGCTGGGAGTTATCGATATTACTAAGATTCGTCATATCATATTCCGAACCGAACTCTATAAGCATTTCAAGGTAAAACAGCTTATGTTGCAGCCTTCTGCCGTAATTAGCGAGAATGAGAGAATGGATGAGGTGATGCAGAAGTTTGATAAGACTGATGCTGCACAGTTGCCTGTAGTAGATATTAATGGCGTGCTGAAGGGCTATATCAGTCGTACCAAGGTGTATGAAGTATATCGACACATTGTGGCAGATATATCTGCAGAGTAATAATATTAATAATGAACAGTATGACAAAGAAAGATTTAAGAATCATATTTATGGGAACCCCAGAGTTTGCTGTGGAATCCCTCAAGCGCCTTGTAGAGGGCGGCTACAATGTGGTGGCTGTGGTTACGCAGCCTGATAAGCCTGTGGGCAGACATCAGGACACTTTGCAGCCTTCTCAGGTGAAGCTGTATGCTGTAGAGCATGGACTGCCAGTGCTTCAGCCTGTGAAGATGAAGGATCCCGATTTCCTGGAACAACTTAAGAGTTATCAGGCAGACTTGCAGGTAGTGGTGGCATTCCGGATGTTGCCAGAGGTTGTATGGGCAATGCCAAAGTTTGGTACCTTTAATGTTCACGCTGCCTTGTTGCCACAGTACCGCGGTGCAGCTCCTATCAATTGGGCTGTTATCAATGGTGAGACAGAGACGGGTGTTACTACCTTCTTCCTCGATCATGATATAGATACAGGTCGCATTATCATGCAGAAGCGTTTCCCTATTCCTGACGAGGCGAATGTAGAGTATGTATATGATGGATTGATGCATTTAGGTGCTGAAATTGCTTTGGAAACCATCGATCAGCTGATTGCATCAGATGGTAATATTTCGAGCATTGCTCAGGAAGAATTCATCGGTGAAGGTGTAGAGCTCAAGTCTGCTCCTAAAATTTTCAAGGATACTTGCTGTATTGATTTCCACAAGCCTGCTAAACAGGTACACGATTTCATACGTGGTCTCTCACCATATCCGGGTGCCTGGACCTATATCAAGAAGAAAGATGCTGTGAAAGAGCAGGTGCTTAAGATTTTCAAGACTACAGTTAGCGAAGACTCGCGAGGTATGGCACCTGTAGGATGTTTCAGAATAGAAGACGGACATTTGCAGATAGCTTGTATCGACCATTGGCTCAATATCTATGAGTTGCAGCTTGCAGGTAAAAAGCGTATGGAAGCTTCTGCCTTCCTCAATGGAATGAAGGATATTGCATACTACGAATGTCAGAAAGCACCAGATTCTGATGCTGGATTACGGTAATTTAGATTTAAATTTCAGGGTTCAATTTTCAAACAGTTAAGAAAATGACTAGAGAAGAGGATATTAAGAATGCAGTAGAATGCATGCGTAAGGGTGGAGTGATTCTCTATCCTACAGATACAGTTTGGGGAATCGGTTGTGATGCTACCAATCCTGAGGCTGTGAAGAAAGTATATGAGATTAAGAAGCGCGATGATTCTAAGGCGCTTATCTGCCTCATTGACTCGGCAGATCGTATGGCTCGTTATTTCCGTAATGTGCCTCAGGTGGCTTGGGATTTCATTGATGCGGCTATGCCTGTCAAGCCTACTACCATTATCTTGGATGATGCGAACGGTGTGGCTAATAATCTTGTCGCAGAAGATGGTAGTTTGGCAATGAGAGTTACTTACGAGGAGTTCAGCAAGCAGCTTTGCTATCGTTTCCAGAAGCCTATCGTAAGTACAAGTGCCAATGTAAGTGGCGAGCCTGCAGCTCAGAACTATCGTGATATTTCAGAAGAGATTCTGAATGCGGTAGATTACGTGTGCTGGACCCGTCGTCAGGAGCATAAGCCTCACCAGCCTTCAAGTATTGTTAAGATAGCTAAGAACGGCGAGGTAAAGGTTATCAGATAATCATTTATATTGATTGCTGTATATAAACAGCCTGCTAGGAGTTTTTTCTCTTAGCAGGCTTTTTTCGTAGTCTATACCTTAACTGTAGATATATCATATAGCAAGAATTAATATGATAATATAACAAGAAACCCTGCAAGAAATAAATCTTGCAGGGTTTATCCTGGGTGGAAGGTGGGACTCGAACCCACGACATTCAGAACCACAATCTGACGCTCTAACCAACTGAACTACGTCCACCATATTGGTATGTTTTGCTTATCCGGAAAAGTTGGGTGGAAGGTGGGACTCGAACCCACGACATTCAGAACCACAATCTGACGCTCTAACCAACTGAACTACGTCCACCATTTTCTTGTAAGCGGGTGCAAAGGTACGAAAAAAAAATGATTCCACCAAATTTTTTCGTACCTTTTTTCTATTTTTTTATTTAGCAGGGCCATTTGGCACTACTGGAGCTGCCTTTTGAGCATCTGTACCTGCTGCAGGAGCCGCTTTCTGAGCACCTGCTGCTGCATCCTTGCTAGCGCCTGGCATGGCAGGAAGAGCAGTCTGCTCCTGAGTTGCACCCTCCATAACGCTATTTTCGCCTGTTGCCTGCGGAGCAACGTATGCGCAAGCAACGCTGATTACTACCATAAGAGCTGCGAGACCCCATGTAATCTTTTCTACGATGTCGGTAGTCTTGCGTACACCCATGATGGAATTGGTTGAAGAGAAGTTAGATGCCAATCCACCTCCCTTTGACTCCTGGATCAACACGATGAGAACCATCAGGATTGAAACCAGGACGATTAATACTACAAATAATGTGTAAGCCATTTTTTAATTTTAAAACTAGTTTTATTATTATTATTTTATTTATTTTTTATCCCTTTGCAGAGCATATTATTTCTTAGCATTCAGTATCAGCTTCTCCAGAAACCTGAGTTGATCTACATAATAGGCACTCTTTTGTGGGTGCTGCTTATGCAGGCGATCGATAATCTGATAGGCTCTCTCATACTTTCCCTGCTTGATGTAGATTCTTGCAAGGGTTTCTGTAAAGATTCCGCCGTTATCGCTTGACTCGTTATGGGGAGTTGCTTCGGCAGGTTCAGTTTCTGTATCTGTATCTGATCCTATATCTGCTCCTGTATCAGATTTTGTTTCAGATTCCTCTGTGCCGTTGATTTTCTCCAGATTAAAGCCACCTTCTTCAATGAAGTCATCGATGAGACTGATTGTACGGGATGGTTGTTCCATCTTCTGTTCTGTCTCAGTCTCCATCAGATATGATACGTAATCTACTGCAGCATCGGCTGGAGTAGGCTTGCGCTTCTCTTTCTTCTTCTCGTTTTCCTCAGCATCGGTAGGGATGGAGTCGAGGAAGTGGTCGATGAGGCTGCTGGTGCGATCTTCTTTCTTCTTGGCATCAAGAATGCCCATACCTTGTGGCTTATTCTGGGTACGCTTGAGCTGATAGTGAGCTGCCTCTATCATCTGGAAGATGACTTTGCGGTCGGAGATATAGATGGCTGCTCGGCGAAGTTCTTCATCGAAGCTGGGGTCGTGGAGCAGGTATAGGTTTTTCAACATCAGCAGGCGAGCCGTCTGATAGTACGGATAAAGAGCCAAGAGCGCACGTAGGTCGTAGAGCGTCTCTCGGTCCATTTCCTCAGGATGTTGTATTAATCTATTTAATTCCACGATGTTTTGCTTTTTTCTTTGAACATTGAATTTTTTACCAGTTAGCTACAGTTGCATTGAATATCTGATCAACCAAATCCTTTACCATCTGGGTAACCAGCTCTTCCTGCACTGATGCCAGGCTCTGAGTGGTATCGTAGGTCTTGGCGGAGGTAAACTGTCGCTCGAAGTCCTCGTTGTGGTTTTTGGTATTGGTGAAGCGGACGTTCACTGTAATGCTCAATTCGGTCTGTGCAGAATATCCCTCTGCACTCACCGACTTGTTACGCTGTGAGTATTGGGTGATTTCTCCCTCAATCTTCAAATCTCCGTTTCGGGAAACCTGGCGCAGCTGAGTGTTGCTGGCAAACTTGTCTTTCAGCTCATTGTTGAACATCGGACCCATTGGTCCCCAAACATACGAGCTTCGGATAGGGAAGTCGGCCAACTGGATGGTCTTGGTCTTGGTGTAGTCAATGCTGGCTCCGTTAAACTTGTAGCTTACGGAGCAGGCAGCAGTAGCTCCCATTACCAATATGATGCCTATTATATATAGGTACGCGCGTAAGTGCTTCATTTTTTTTATTCTTTATTATTGTCTTTCCCAGCAATGAGTCATTAATCATTTCCGAGCCCGTATTTCTTGATTCTTCGATAGAGGGTGCGGTCGGAGATTCCCAATTCGTCGGCTGCTTTTTTTCTATTGCCATTGTTTCTCTCCAATGCTTTTTCTATCATCTGCCTGCCCAATTTGCTGAGGTTAAGCGATTCGTTCTCGCTCATCTCTTCGTTGTCGAAATCCTTGATTTCCTCTGCCTCTACTTCCTGAGCTTCTGGTCGGGAATGTATCAGGTCTGGATGAGAGTTCAGTATGTCCGAGTGCGACTGTATGATATCCGACGTACGAGATGGTGTCACATCTATTGGATAGTTTGCGGGTATGATACTGTTGTCTATCGGTTGTGATTGAGAGAACCCTTGGGCACCGTTCAGTCCGCGCGCTTCATCAAGTTGTTTTCTCAAAGAGTTCATTTCGCGTCTCAAGTCGCTTACGTTTCCTCTCAATTCGTACAGAATCTTATAGAGAATTTCTCGTTCGCTTTCATAGCTGTGCTGCCCTCCACTCTGTTGGGGAATCGGGGCCAGCTGTGTACTCTCCTCATCTTTTGGGATGAATTGGAGAAGTGCATCCAGTCCGATTTCTCTTTCTTTTGAGAGTACCGACATCTGCTCTGTGATATTCTTGAGCTGTCTTACGTTTCCTGGCCACTTGTATTTCAACATTAGTTGCTTGGCATCTTCCGAAAGCGAGATTTTCGGCAAGTGGTATTTCTCAGCCATTTGCATGGCAAAGAGACGGAAGAGCAAGAGTATGTCACCGCCACGTTCGCGCAAAGGAGGCATCTGGATAGGAATCGTATTGAGACGATAGTAGAGATCCTCACGGAATCTTCCTTCGCTCACAGCCTTGCGCATATTCACATTGGTGGCAGCTACGATACGAACATTGGTCTTTCGGATTTCTGTACCTCCTACTCGGATATATTCACCAGTTTCCAGCACACGAAGCAGTCGGGCTTGGGTCTGGATAGGGAGTTCTCCTACCTCATCGAGGAAGATGGTTCCCTTGTTGGCTATTCCGAAGTAACCTTCGCTTTCACCGATGGCTCCAGTGAAGGAACCCTTTTCGTGTCCGAAGAGTTCGCTGTCAATGGTTCCCTCTGGGATGCTGCCGCAGTTGATGGCGAAGTATTTCTCTCTTCTTCGTGGAGAATTGTCGTGGATGACTCTTGGAATGATTTCCTTACCCACTCCGCTTTCTCCGATGATGAGCACAGAAAGGTCTGTCGGTGCCACCTGTAAGGCAACATCGAGAGCACGATTCAATCCGTCGCTGTTTCCGACGATATTGTATCGTTGTTTTATCTTTTGAAGTTCGGAATTATCCATTTAGCTGCCAAAATTACATATTTTTTTTGAATTATCTGCTTTTTTCGTCCAAAAATAGGTTATGGAGAGCAGAAAATAGGTGATTTTTAACTTTTTCGCCTATCTTTCTGCTCTTTTTCCTTAATTTCTAGTCACGTATCAGGCTGATATTGCTGCCGGAAACATACAAGTTCCAGCAGCTAATTTCGCCTTGTTTTTTACTCTTTAGAAGCTGGCTTCTGACCAGCCTGAACTGCAGAGAGAACAGCTGAGAGAGCTGCAGCAGCCTGTGCAGCCTTCTGCTTGTTTGGCTGTTGAGCTTTCTGGTTGTTGTTTTGCTGCTCATTGTTTCTTGGAGCATTGTTCTGCGCCTCCTTCTGCTCGTTATTTCTTGGAGCATTGTTCTGTGCCTCCTTCTGCTCGTTATTTCTTGGAGCATTGTTCTGCGCTTCCTTCTGCTCGTTACCCTTAGGTGCTCCCTGTTTTCCGTTCTTTGAAGGGAATGGAGATGGAGCGTGCTTCTTAGGGATAGAGAAGCGAACCTTTTCACTTTCGTCTCGCTTCTCGTGATAGAGTTTTGGCAGCGGGTTTGTACCCACCTCGTCGCTTGTTTCGCGATGGCGGAAAGCATCGAGTGCCGTGAAGATAGCATGGCGGAATGATGTTGGGTCTGCCTCGTTGCAGCCTGCCATGAAGTAGCAAGGAGTTGTGTTGGCTGCGGTATGGATGAGTGGCAAGCCTGCAGTGTAGAGCACGCCATCCTCGTTGTAGAGAGCATGGAATGGCACGGTAGCCTGATCGTAGTACATTGCCATGATTCCATCGAATTCGCTGAAGTAACCGCTGCCGAAGAATTCGTCTGCAGGGTAAGGACCAAACGCCTGGATTCCCTTGTCTGCAAGGTGGTCGATGGCAGGGATGATGATTTCGCGTTCCTCTTTGCCGCAACTCTGTTCCTCGTTGATGCTAGGATTCAGGGCGAGTACGGCGATACGTGGATTGGTGATGAGGAAATCGCGCTTCAATGTCTGCCAGAGCAATGTTGTCTTGCTCACGATACTTTCCTGACTGATTGCTCCAGCTACTTGAGCCAAAGGTGTCTTTTCTGTGATAGCTGCGATACGGAGGTCGTCTCCGATGAGGATGCTCAGGGAACTGTTGCGGTCGCCGATGCATGTTTCGATGTACTCCTTGTGTCCCTTGAAGGTATATCCTTCTATTTTGACGTTCTGACTGCTTACTGGTGCTGTAATCAAGACATCATAGAGATTGTTGCGATAGTCGGTCATAGCACGGTCGAGTGCTTTGATGGCTGCAGCTCCTGATTCATCAGTAGGAAGTCCCATATCTACCTTAACCTCTTCATCTACGGCTGCGAGGAGGTTGATACGTCCATCTTCTGCATCTTCTGCTTTCTGGATGATAGAGAACTGGGCTGGCAGATTCATCGCCTTGCGATAATAAGCTGCCACTTTAGGTGAACCATAGATGATTGGGGTGCAAAACTCCAACATCTCTGGCTCACTGAATGCCTTAAAAATGAGTTCATATCCGATACCATTGGTATCTCCGTGGGTGATAGCCACCCTGATTTTCTTGTTGTCCATTAATACTTATTTTATAGTAGAAATCGCAGCTTCGAGCTGCTTGATTAATATTTTCTTTTTCATTTCGGGAGCATAGACGAAGCCGATGATGTAGAGGTCGTAGCCTTGCTGAATTTCTGCTTGGCTTGTTGACTTATGAATGCGATGCATGACATAAGGTCCTCCCATGGCATCCCCCTTCATCTCCCAGAGCCCTCTTTCTGAAAGAACTGGAATCACCATATACATGCTGTCGGTTTCACCGGGCATGTTGGTTCGAAGAATGCTGTCGATCTGAGCTTTGTCATCTGCAGAAACTGCATTTGAATTCTTCATTCTTCGTTCTTCACTCTTCACTTTAAACACGAGCAGGTTTTGCATTCCCGTACTTGCATTATTTGAGATCCAGATGAAGTCTTTTGCTTTTTTGCTGGCGTTCATCGAGACCGGAATCTTCATGTCAATTCCAAACATCTTCTTGATTTCGTCCTGCATCTCCTTGTTTTGTTTGCTGGGGTTGCAGGAGATGATATCCGCCAGATGTTTCAACTCTACTTCATCCACGATTCGGCGGAGTCTTTCGCCATTGAGTCTTTCCCGCAACAGCTGTGCCGAGCGGGCTGTAATGCGGATGATATTCTGCGGTGCAGCATTTTCGTCGTGGCTCAGCCTGACGGAGAAATCCCGCTCTCCAATATTCACGACGATTCGGGTTCTGACGAGCAGATAGCTGCCTTGTGTCTTGCCCTTTTTCACCTGAATCAGTCGGCAGAGTGGTTCGGGTTGGGGCAGTCCTGTCACATCCTCCGTCAGCATCTTTGTCACGATGCTGTCGGTATCACCCTCGAGTACCACCTCGTAAGGTTGTCCCGTGCTGGCTGGCTTTTTCCCGTTCTTACCTGTTATATCGCAACTTGTCAGGAGAACGAATATAAGATAGAACGGGAAAAGGAACGTTATCGTTTTTCTCACCATTATGCTATTCTCTCTACATCTCCTCTTTCTGCTTCTCATCCTCATGATGTCGGATTTCTCCGATCTTTTTTGAGGTGCTGAGCAGACCGCAGGCTGCATAGATGTCCTGGCCGCGGCTGGCACGGATAGTGGTGAAAACCCCATGGGAAGTGAGGTAATCACGGAACTGCTCCATCTTCTCATCGTTCACCCCCTGCAGCGGGATGTCGGGAATCTGATGGAAGCGGATGAGATTGAAACGGCAATCAAGCCCCTTTACCAGTTTGATGATGGCCTTGGCATGCTGCATACTGTCGTTCACTCCCTTGAATACGATGTACTCGAAACTCAGGCGGCGCTGATGAGAGAAATCGTAGTTCTTCAGAAGCTCTACCACCTGTTCTATACTCATTCCGCGTTCAGCAGGCATCAGTTCTGCACGTTCTGATGGTATCGGGTCGTGCATTGAAATTGCCACATGGCATTCGCTCTCTTCCAGGAATCGCTTCAGCTTATTCTTCACGCCCACAGAACTTACAGTGATTCGTTTCGGACTCCACGCCCAACCGTAATCGGCGGTGAGAATTTCAGTGGCACGAAGCACATTGTCGAGATTGTCCATCGGCTCGCCCTGTCCCATGAATACGATGTTGGTGAGCTTGTCCACCTCAGGCAGCGAGTAAATCTGGTTCAGGATGTCGCCGGCAGGTAAGCTACCCTCGAATCCCTGCTTTCCTGTCTGGCAGAAGAGGCAGTTCATTTTACAGCCCACCTGTGATGAAACGCAGAGGGTGGCACGGTCTTTATCCGGGATATAGACCGTTTCTACGAATTTGCCGCTTCGGGTAGGGAAGAGGTACTTGATGGTACCATCCACAGAGTATTGTGCGTCAGAGAATTCTGCGCATCCTATTTCGTATTCGGCAGCGAGCTTGGCACGGTTGGCTTTCGAGATGTTGGTCATCTCATCAATGCTCTTTACGTGCTGCTCATAGAGCCACTTCGCCATCTGTCCGCCGGTGAAGGCAGGCATGCCGAGATCCTTAGCCACCTGCTTCAATTCAGCAAGTGTAAGACCTAAAAGATATTTTTTTTCATTATTCATACTGCAAAGATACGCTTTTTTGCTGAAAAATTCGTATCTTTGCCACATATTTTAATATAATAAGCTAAAATAAGGTGAAAATGAGAGAAAAAATAGATCTTTTCTTGCCTTGTGACGACCTACAGGAAGCTAGATTTACGACCATAGATCTTCACGAAGACAAAACAGTACAGCATATCAACCTCCTGGTGAACGCTGACTTCGCTGCCCAGCATCCGGTGCCGGAAGGTTGCACCTTCATTGCCGTTGACCGCCTTGAGAGTTCTAACACTGTAGAGAGCATCGCTGAGAACACCGATGCCGACTATGTGTTGATCTGTACCAAAAATACAGATATCCAATGGGGCAATCTCGCATTGGAGCGTTTTCTCCGTGTGGCTGATGACACGGGAGCTGTGATGGTTTACTCCGACCATTATACGAAGGTGTTGGATGAGGAGGAAACTGCCAAGTTCCAGGCTTCATTGGGTGAAGATGCTTCTGAGCAGGAGAAATCACTGAGAGTTTCTAAGTTGGAAAAGCATCCGGTAATCGACTATCAGCAGGGTTCACTCCGTGATGATTTCGATTTTGGAAGCCTCTGGCTCATCAAGGCACAGGCTCTCCGTGATTATGTAGCTCAGCGCGATCGTCAGGAATACCTCTATGCAGGTCTCTACGACCTGAGACTTTATCTGAGTCGAGTGGGAGAAATCTTCCATATCAATGAGTATCTCTATACCGAGACTGAGAGAGACAATCGCAAGAGCGGTGAGAAGCAGTTTGACTATGTGAATCCTCGTAACAGGGAGGTGCAGATAGAAATGGAAAAGGCTTGTACCCAGCATCTTGGCAAATTGGGCGCTCTGATTGATACCTGTTACTATCGTCAGCCGAATTTTGATGAGCAGGACTTTGAATATGAGGCATCTGTCATCATCCCAGTTTTCAATAGAGAGAAGACCATCGCAGACGCAGTGCTTAGTGCAATGAGCCAGAAGACCAATTTCAAGTTCAATGTCATCGTCGTAGATAATCATTCTACCGATCGTACCGGTGAAATCGTGCAGAAAATAGCTGATAGTCCACGTCTCTTCCTGCTCCAACCTGCAAGCAAAGACCTTGGAATAGGTGGATGCTGGAATCTGGCCATCTCTAGCGAGTTTTGCGGAAAGTTTGCCGTTCAGCTCGATAGCGATGACCTCTATTCTTCTACCGATACACTGCAGAAGATAGTAGATGCTTTCTATCAGCAGAAGGCTGCGATGATTGTGGGTTCTTATCGTATGTGCAACTTCGAGCTGCAGACCCTTCCTCCTGGACTTATCGACCATAAGGAGTGGACCGAGGAGAATGGATGCAACAATGCCTTGCGCATCAACGGATTAGGCGCTCCTCGTGCTTTCTTTACCCCGTTGGCAAGACAGATACCGTTTCCTAATACCAGCTATGGCGAGGACTATGCGATGGGCTTGGCTTTCTCTCGCCGCTACCGCATCGGCAGAATCTATGAGGAACTCTACCTCTGTCGTCGCTGGGGAGGAAACTCTGATGCTGCCCTCAGTATAGAAAAGGTGAACGCCAATAATCTTTATAAAGACCGTTTGCGCACCATGGAGTTGAAGGCACGTCAGCAAATGCTGTTGGGTAAGGCTGATATCATGGAAGATAGCAGTATTTCCCGATTCTTCAATCGACAGTTGGAGCAATGGGGGGAGGCACGCCATCGTTATCGCGACCTCAAGCACGTAGAGACCAGGACTCTCTCTGAGTTTGTGAAGTTGCAGTGGAATCCGGCTCGTATGGTAAGCACGGGAGCCAAAATCGACAAGAAGGCATTGAGCGAGCGCCCTTGCTTCCTCTGTGCTGCCAATCGTCCGGAAGAACAGATGGTGCAGCAGATAGACGACAAGTTCCAGCTGTTGGTGAATCCGTTCCCTATCTTGCCAATCCATTTCACGATCCCGGCACGCAAACACCAGTATCAGCTCATTTATAAGAACTATGGTGAGATGCATAGATTCCTGAGTCTGCACAGCGACTTGATGGTATTCTATAATGGTCCGAAGTGTGGAGCTTCTGCTCCAGACCACCTGCATTTCCAGGCTGGTTCTAGTGGACTTCTTCCTTTGCAGGCAAACTGGCAGCGCCTTTCCCGTAATCTTACCGATATCATCTCGCTGAATGATGATGAGAAGATTGCATTGGTTCGCGATTTCATCGTGCCAGCCTTTGTTATCATCTCGAAGAGTGAAGAGAGTGATGAAACCCTCTTCCGCCGACTTTACAAGGCTTTGCCTCATCGTGGCGACGAGAAAGAGCCAATGATGAACATCGTTGCCTGGCGTAAGTGTGAAGAATTCATCACTGTGGTTATCCCAAGAGAGAAACATCGACCAGATGCTTACTTTGCTGAAGGGGATGCACAGGTGATGGTTTCGCCGGGAGCACTTGATATGAGCGGACTCATCATTACTCCTCGTGAGGAAGATTTCCGTAAACTCACCGATGAAAAGGCTACTGCTATCTTGCAGGAATGCGGCATCAGTCCAGAGAAGGTAGAGACTATCGTTAACAAGCTGAAGGCGGCAAAGGAGGCTAAGGCTGCTGTCGGAGCTTCTGCCTTATATAATAATGGTAAGGAGCCGGAAGTAACTGTTGGAATCGTGAGTGCGCAGAAGGTTCATTTCATACTCAACAAACCTTATCTTGCCAAGGGAGAAATCGTGATTGGTGAGCAGGAGGTGGAATTCTCAGAAGGTGGCGTGCTTTGGAACGGAAATCAGTATAGTTCACTGACTTTCCATCCGCAGAGCTCGAATGCCTCTTTCTCCTTGAGTGATGTAACCATCGGTGTAAACTTCCATTGGGAACGCAAGGAAACCCAGACTTTCCTGGGTACGCTGAGATTCCTGGTAGAATCTGATAAGATTTTAGCCATTAATGAGCTGCCTGTAGAGAAATATCTGGAGAGTGTCATCAGTAGTGAGATGAGTGCCACATCCAGTCTCGAACTCCTGAAGGCGCACGCCGTGATTTCCCGTTCTTGGCTTTTGGCTCAGATGCAGCATCGCAGAGAGGTGGCGGAGAGTGGCAACAATTTCTTCTCTTTCGTGAAGAAGGAGGATATGCTCATCCGTTGGTACGATCGCGAAGATCATACTCTTTTCGATGTTTGTGCCGATGACCACTGTCAGCGTTATCAGGGAATTACGAAGGAAACCTCACCACATGTGGCAGAGGCGGTAAGACTCACCAGAGGACAGGTTCTGCTGGATGGTGATGAGATTTGTGATGCCAGATTCTCGAAGTGTTGTGGCGGTATTACCGAAGAGTTCCAGTATTGCTGGGAGAATACGCCGAAGAATTATCTCACAGCCGTAAGGGATATTGCCTTGGGTGTAGAGGATGCAAAGGTTATGCCTGATCTTACCAGCGAGGAAGAGGCTGAGAAGTGGATTCGCTCGAACCCACCTGCTTTCTGCAATACGACAGACAAGAAGATTCTTTCGCAGGTATTGAATGACTATGACCAGGAGACTGCCGATTTCTATCGCTGGAAGGTAACGCTCACTCAGGAGAAACTCCAGCAGCTTATCGCTGACAAACTGAAGATGGACTTTGGTGCCATCCTCGACCTGAAGGCCGTGGAGCGAGGTAAGAGTGGAAGAATCAGCAAACTCCAGATTATCGGTACCGAGAAGACCTTCACCATCGGTAAGGAACTCGAAATCCGACGTGCGCTCAGCGATTCTCATCTTTTAAGTTCTGCTTTTGTGGTAGATAAACAGGATGAAGATGAGCAGGGAGTACCTCAGCGTTTCGAACTCATCGGTGCAGGATGGGGCCATGGAGTAGGTCTCTGTCAGATTGGTGCTGCTGTGATGGGAGAGGAAGGTTATCTGTATGATGCCATTCTCCTGCACTATTATCAGGGTGCAGAAATCAAGAAACTCTATAAATAGTGATGTAAAATGGTAACAAAGAAAAATAGTCGGAATCCATGGGCTTGGATTCCGACCCTCTATTTTGCGGAAGGACTGCCTAACGTTATCGTGACAGCCCTCTCTGTGGTTATGTATATGCAGTTGGGCTTGACCGATGCTGAGGTGGGTCTCTATACCGGATGGCTCGCCCTGCCTTGGGTTATCAAACCCTTGTGGAGTCCATTCATCGACCTGCTGAAGACCAAGCGCTGGTGGGTATTGACGATGCAGGCGCTCATCGGAGCAGCTCTTGCCGGAATCGCCTTTTCGCTGCCTACTGCATTCTGGTTCCAGGCAACGATGTGTTTCTTCTTCCTCATCGCCTTCTGTAGTGCCACCCACGATATTTCGGCGGATGGTTTCTATATGATAGAGTTGGATGAGCATACGCAGACCAAGTTCGTGGGTTTGAGAAATACCTTCTATCGCCTTGCCATCATCTTCGTGAATGGATTCCTGGTGATGCTGGCTGGTGTTCTCCAGGTGCTGTTCCGTAACCAGATTCGCTTCTCATGGGCGCTTATCTTCTATGGATTGGCAGGTATGTTCATCGGATTGTGGCTTTATCATAGCCGGTTCATGCCGCGTCCGAAGGAGGATGTGCAGACCGATAGAACGGTGGGCGAAGTGGCGCACGAACTGAAGAATATGTTCCGCACCTTCTTTGTGAAATTCGGATTGGGAGAAACCATCTGTGTGATGCTCTTCCTCCTGCTTTATCGTTTCCCGGAAGCACTCTTGAATACGATGACCAAGACCTTCATCCTTCGTCCTAATTCACAGGGCGGACTGGGATTGTCTCCGCAGGAATATGGTTTTGCCAATGGTACGGTGGGACTGATCGGTTTGCTGCTGGGTGGCATCATCGGCGGTATTCTGGTGAGCCGCGATGGTATGAAGAAATGGCTTTGGCCGATGGTTTGCGCCATCACCCTGCCGGATGTGGTTTACATCTATTTGAGCTACTCACTCAATAGCGACATTATCGTGGTTTCAAGCTGTCTCTTTATCGAGCAGTTCGGTTATGGTTTGGGCTTCACGGTTCTTACCCTTTATATGCTGTTCTATAGCCAGGGCAAGTTCAAGACATCCCATTATTCCATCTGTACAGGTATCTCTTATTTAGGTTTGATGTTGCCAGGTATGGTTTCGGGATATCTGAAAGATATGGTAGGCTATCGCTTGTTCTTCATTATCGTGATGGCATGCTGCGCCATCACCTTCCTGGTTACCGCTTTCCTGAAGATAGATCCTGAGTTCGGAAAGAAAGAGAAGGAAATCAAGGAGGAAATAGAAGAGGAAGAAATGGAAGTGATAGAATAATATTTCTATAGAAGACAGAATCTATCTCTATATGAAGATAGAAACTGTTTTCTATATATAAATAGGTGAAAATCTGAGAAAAGGTCGTTGGGTATCGTCCCAACGACCTTTTTAGGTTAAAGTATTTGAAATCTTTTTCTTCTGCCCTTGTGATATCATTTTAATATCGTATATTTGCGATATCAAAATGATATCAATATCAATAACGTAATAAATAAAGTAAAATTATGGAGAATAAGGAATTTACGTATCAGGGAAAGACCTTGAATGGCATCCTGATGTTAGTGTTAAACATCATCGGCTTCCTGGCTGGAGTTGGCTTGTTTATATTTGCCTGCGTTTCGCAAGAAGGCTGGCTGGCAAATGTCTGTGGCGTTTGCGGCGTGTTGCTTCTCATCCTGAGTATCATCTGCGTTTGCGGTTTCATCCTGGTAGAGCCGGGTCAGGCTCGCGTATTGCTTTTCTTCGGTAAGTATCGTGGCACTTTTACAGAGCCGGGTTACTATTGGCTGAATCCGTTTATCAGTCAGAAGAAGCTTTCGCTTCGTGTGCGTAACCTCGATGCCGAACCTATCAAGGTGAATGACAAGACGGGTAATCCGATTATGATTGGTATGGTGCTGGTGTGGAAACTGAAGGATACCTACAAGGCTATCTTCGAGATTGATACCCAGACCATGGCTGAGGGTTCTACAGGTCAGGCTGGCATTGGTGCTTCTGCTGCACAGATCATGAACATGCTGGGCCGCTTTGTCCAGATTCAGGCAGATGCCGCTCTCCGACAGGTAGCTGGACAGTATGCCTACGATGATGACGAGGGTGGAAAGTCGAATCAGATTACGCTTCGAGATGGAAGTGACGAGATTAATAAGGAGTTGGAAGCTCGCATCGATGAGCGATTGGCAATGGCAGGTATCGAGGTGGTAGAGGCCCGCATCAACTATCTGGCTTATGCTCCGGAGATAGCAGCCGTAATGCTTCGTCGCCAGCAGGCTTCAGCCATCATCTCTGCCAGAGAGAAGATAGTAGAGGGTGCCGTGTCGATGGTGAAAATGGCATTGCAGAAGTTGAGTGATGAGGATGTGGTAGAGCTTGATGACGACAAGAAGGCTGCCATGGTCAGCAATCTGCTCGTAGTGCTCTGTGGCGATGATACCGCCCAGCCTGTAGTAAATACGGGAACATTGAATCATTAAAAAAGTATGGCTAAAAAAGAAACAAATACGAAGAATTTTATATTGCGCATTGATTCGGAAACGATGAGTGCCATTGAAGCGTGGGCGGAGGATGAGTTCCGCTCAACCAACGGCCAGCTGCAATGGATCATCGCCGAAGCGCTGCGCAAGGCTGGCAGACTGCCGAAGAAAAAGAAGGCTGCATCAAAGAAAACGAAGGAAGAAGTCGATTCAAATCAAATAGGAGGGGAAAAGAAAGATGAAGAATAAAATATTTAATTTTGTGCTCGGTTTATTCAAAAATGGCGATAAGGAAGAGCAGGCTGGCATCTTTGCGCAAGTCAAGATCTATCGTTCTACAAGTGCCAGGGTCTTTGAAATTATTGTAGGAATCCTGGTTCTTGCCATGTGGCTGCTCACCATCAGGAATGTCATTCATGCCACATCTGATGATTTGCCTTATCTTCTTCTGTTGGCTGGAATGGGTACTTTTTTCCCTATTGCTTGTTTGCTTCACAGCTATCATCCAAAGGCCAATGACTTTCCTTTCGTCAAGATAGTCAATGCCAGACAGGTATATTACCTGTCTCTGTTGGATCGCTATGCAGCTTTATGGTCAGCCCTCTTCTGGTTATGGATTAGTTGTATGGATTTTATCGGAAGTGAGCCTGTATTTGTGGGTGGAGTGATCGTTTGCTGTGTTCTTTTATGTCTGAACGGTGTATTCTTTTTTTATAAGATATACCAGTTGAGAAACCTGGTAGAAGTAGAGAATCCTGAGCCAGCTATCAAAAACGAGAAACTCTTGACCATCGGTGTGTTGGTATTGACGGCGGTTTTAGGTTTTGCGATGCATCTTCTGCCTATTTGGGATTGTATGCCAAAGATATTAAGTGGAATTTTAAGAGGAATCCTCGTCATAGCAATGGTTGTCGGCATCGTCTGGGTATGCAAGAGATACTTCGGCCTTTTCCGTGAAATTGATAAAGACGCCTCCGGTTCATCCAGGAAATAGAGGCGTCTCCGATTCGTCGCAACGGTTATTTATTCCCCGATAATCGTTGCGATGAGGTGTCGGCTTCCGCCTCCCTCTCTGAATTCACAGAGGTAAATTCCCTGCCATGTACCAAGGTTCAGTCTGCCATTGGTAATAGGAATGGTGAGCGATACACCCACCATGCTCGATTTGGCATGTGCCGACATATCCGTAGGTCCTTCATCCTGGTGCAGGTATCTTGGGTCGCCATCTGGAACCAGTCTTTCGAAGATACCCTTCAAATCATGTCTCACATCCGGATCGAAGTTCTCGTTCAGCGACAATCCGCAACTGGTATGTCTTACGAAGAGATTCAGAATCCCCGTCTTAGGCAGCGCCGGCAAGTTCCTCATCACCTCGTTGGTTACGAGGTGAAAACCGCGAGGAAGCGGGCGCAATGAAAATTCTACTTGCTGTATCATATTCTTCTTTTTATTTATATTCTTATTCTTTATAATAATATCAGTATTCTTTATAATTCCTTTTTCAGCCATTCACCGAAGAACTTATCGTACAGTTCGTAAGTTCCATCCGTCTCTGTAACAAAATCTTTCTCTAATAATCCCTTGATTCCACCTTGTACAAAACTGGCGGAAGGAAGATTGTGCTTCTTGATGAATGCCGATGACATGATGTTTTGAGCCTTGCCAGCGTTGCAGATGGCAAAGAGAAGTTCCTTTTGCTTAGCTGGCAATTGAAAGAGGAGTGCTTCGTATGCAAAAGCACTCTCGTCTATAATCGAGTTGAGTGCCAGTTCCATCATCTTATCGTCAGCCCTTTCCATCATCTTATCATCAGTCCTTTCCGTGAGGGAGAAAATCTTGTTGAGCATCCTCTGCAGATACCAGGTGATGCCGTCAAAACGGTCGTATATCTGATAAATGGTTTCTCGTTTGATATGCTTCTGTCTTTCTTCGAAAAGACGAGTGGTAAAGTCTGCATATACCTCTCTATCAATAGCTTTCAGTGTTTTAATGGAGGTGCTTTGGTAGAAAGGACGGGCATGACTCAAGAACATCTCCGACATCATGTTACGCTGAGATCCTGCAAAGATGAAACTGGCATTATGACAGTGCTGAATGTAAGTGCGCAGTATGGCTTCCACATTTGCTTCTCTATAGCTGCTGATGGTTTGAAATTCATCAATGGCCACGATGCAAGGCTTATCAGCGCTCTCCAGATAATGGAAAATTTCATCGAGCGTTGTGGTTGGACTGGTGATTTCTCCCAAATCTACTCCCCACGAAGGCACGCCATTCATGTCGAAGCTGATGGACGAACGGAGTGAGTGGAGGCAGTTAAGAAAATGTTCCACTACTTTGGTGCCTTTAGGTTTCAGACTTTGCAGAATACTTCTGCCTAGCTCCTGAATGAAATCGGCTAGGGTTTTTGTGGCATAAATATCTACAAGGAATGTATAGTATTTATCCTTGATTTCTTCCTGTGCATAGACGTGTTGCACCAACCCTGTTTTGCCGATTCTTCTAGGTGCAATCAGGGTGATATTATTGCCATTCTTGATTTCTCTTATCAAGTCGATGGTTTCCTTTTCTCTATCACAGAAGTAAGCGTCGGATATGTATCCTCGCAGAATAAACGGATTCTCTATCATTATATTATCTTCTTTATTATTTTTGAATTGTCCTATATCTTTCTGATAATCATGGTGCAAAGATAATTATAATTTTATTATTATGATACTATTATAATGCAAATATAGGAAAGTTTAACCATTTAAGGAATTCTCTTCCTTGCTATCTGCTACCCCGAAAAATCTTCTTCTTAGAAGAAGGAAAAAAAGAAGAAAAATAGTTTCGAAAAAATTTGGTGGTTTCAAAATAATGATGTACTTTTGCATCCGAAATCAAGCATTAAGAGTTGCCCAGTTGCGGCACACCAACCGAGTTTCGCATAGAGATAACCACGGTGGTAAAAGAATGTGTAAGTGTTTAACAACTTAAAATAATTATCTTTATGAATCCAAATTCAGATTTAAAGAACAAAAAGAACAATGAGAGTGTAATGGCAGCTAATGCCGAGTCTTCAACTGTTGATGCAGGCTATGCCGAGTCAAGAATTTCAGCGTATGCTGCCCGTTTTGCCGCTTACAGTGATGAGCGTTTGAAGCAGACCGTGGATCACGAGCGCAAGGTTCGTGGTTGGGGCAGCGAGCGCAGTTACTTCCTTGCCGCCTTGCGAGGAGAGTGCGAGAAGCGAGGCATTGATTACTGCTGGAAGTAGGGGAATGTTTCCCACGGATTTCACAGATTTCCACAGATTTTTTTGACCAATGCGGTCGGATGAAGGTCACGCAGATTTGGCTTTCCCTTCGGCCGCCGATTTTCAATTCGCAAATGACGCAGAATTTGTTCGACCGTACAGGTCGAACAGTTTTTGCTAATCTTGGCAGAATACTCTGCAGAATTGGCAACAAAGGATAATTAAATTAAGCTTTGCTGCCAAAACTTCATGCTTTTTTAACCTGTTTTTCAATCCATTTCATCAATACCGCTACTGCATATTGCTGTTCTTCTTTTGTCAGCTGTCTTCCGGCAGGTATGTGATGCCATTTGAAGAAACATCCACGACAGCAGCAGCCTGTAGCATGCTGGGCTATAAATACAGGATGCCCTCTCATTGGTGTCTGTTTGCCGTCATTGGGTATAACGGCAGGAGCAAGGCGTTTGGCAACAAAATCCTCTGCATGCTTACGGATGGTTGCCAAGCCCTTTTCTGCAATATATTCCTTATCCCTCTTCGAAAGGTGAAAACGGCTGCGGAATGCGGATTTGGAAAGTCTTTCAAACAGATCCGTCAAGTCATACTCTTTGTCAGGAGAGGTATGTTTTTCCTTGTTTTCAGAAGAGACAGAATCTTTCTGATGATCCTCTTTCTCTTCAGAAAACAAATTGAGCTCTACATATCTAGTATGGTTTGCCCTTGAATCTTTTTTCATTTCTATTTATCTCCTATATCAATTAATCCCCTATATATTTTATGGATATATTTAAAATCAACGTTTTTCATTTACTTGGCATTTTCATCAGTTCCTTCAACGCTTTTCTTCTGGGTATTCGGCAAAAATCCTGCTATGATGCCGAGCAATGGCAGGAAGGCACTCACCTGGAAGATAAACTCAATACTGGTCTTGTCGGCCAGCCAGCCGAAGAAAGCGGAGCCCAGACCTCCCAGTCCAAACATCAGTCCGAAGAAAATGCCTGCTATCAATCCCACTTTATCGGGCATCAGGTCGGTGGCATATACCACGATGGAAGAGAATGCCGAGGCAATGATCAAGCCGGAAAGGAAGGTACAGATGATGGTCCACGTGAAGTTGACGAAAGGCATGGCGATGGCAAAAGGGGCTGCTCCCAGAATGGAGAACCAGATGACATACTTTCTGCCAAACTTGTCACCCAGCATGCCTCCTGCTACGGTACCTATGGCAAAGGCGGCAAGGAATACGAAGAGGCACAGCTGCGAAGTCTGCACCGAAACACCGAACTTATCTATCAGGAAGAAGGTGAAGTAACTCGTAATGCACGCCGTATAGAAATACTTGGAGAACACGAGCATGATGAGGATGAACAGAGCCCAATACTTCACCCTTTTAGAGATATGGGTGTTGAGAAGCGGTTGTTTCTGCGGATGGTTCACCACGTAAGCCAATCGTGCCTTATACCAGACTCCCAGTCTTACCATGATGATGGCGGCCAGTAGGGCTGCAAGGGCAAACCAGGAGATGGCATGCTGACCGAAAGGCAGGATGATGATGGCTGCAAGCAATGGTCCTATTGCAGAACCTCCATTGCCACCCACCTGGAAGATGGATTGTGCCAGACTCTTCTTGCCTCCCGATGCCATCTGTGCCACTCTCGATGCTGTGGGATGAAACACGGACGAACCCAGACCTACAACGCTCACTGCCAGGAGAATCAGAAAGTAATTCTCGGCGAAAGCCAGCAGGAGCAGACCCACCAATGTGAAACACATGCCGATGGAGAGGGCATAGGGACGGGGATGCTTATCGGCATAAAGTCCTGTGAAAGGTTGCAGAATAGAAGATGTCATCTGGAAAACCAGCGTGATGATGCCTATCTGTGCAAACGAGAAATCGAACTTATCCTTCACTATCGGATAGATGGAAGGGATGATCGACTGAATCATATCGTTCAGGAAATGGGAAATGCTACAGATGATGAGCATGGAATACACAGTACCCTCTACCATCGTAGGATTTCCCTTGATTTTACTGCCTATAGACTTGATGTTCATTTCTTTTGTTCATTTGTTTTTTACTCTCTTATTTGAAAATCAACTTTTTATGTTTTTTTCTGCTTCAAGCTCCAATAACCTTCTCTTTGCGTCTAATCCTCCGGCAAAACCTGTAAGGCAATGATTGCTACCGATAACACGATGGCAGGGAATGAAAATGCTGATGCCATTAGCTCCGATGTCACCAGCCACGGCTCTTGTGCCATTGGGGTTACCCATACTTATGGCTATTTCCTTATAGCTTCTTGTTTCTCCGTAGGGTATGTTGAGCAATGCATGCCATACTTTTTTCTGAAAATCGGTTCCTATAGGACGCAACGGAATATCGAATATCTTGCGGATGCCGGTGAAATATTCATTCAGCTGCTTCTTGGCAAGTTCCAGGATAGGGGTTGTCTCAATTTTGAACTCAGCCTTCATATACTGCGAAACCCGAAGCTTATTGCGCTCTGCACATGGCATTTCATTCCAATCACAAAGACACAAATCATCACCCACAGATGCCAGAATTAACTCTCCGCAGGGCGAGTTGTAATATTGGATGTTTATTTGCTGCATTCTATCAAATACGATGAAACGGAATCTTTATTTTTCATACAATTCTATCGGCAAACCATCTGGGTCACTGAAGAATACAAATCGCTTGTCAGTATATTCATCCGTGCGTATAGGCTCATGAGCGATGCCTTTACTGTCAAGTTCATCAATTGCATCCGAAAGATCATCTACCTCAAAAGCAAGATGGCGCAGACCGGCTGCTTCCGGATAGGAAGGACGTGCTGGTGGGTTAGGGAAGGAGAATAACTCGATGACATAGTTGTCATCAAGCCAGCAGTCAGCTTTCCATGAGTCACGTTCCTTACGATAGTTTTCACTCATGATCTTCATTCCGAGCACATCTGTGTAGAAATGCTTGGATTTCACATAGTCGGAGCAAATCATGGCTACATGATGGATTTTGTTAAGTTTCATATCTTATGAATGTTTAAATGTCGGTAATGCCCAAGAACTTACGCTGGGATTTCATTACTTCTTGAATATTCATGCCATTAAGTGCGTTATATTGTACTTATTGTGCAAAAATAATAAATATTTTCAGATTTCGCAAGATAAAGTACAATATCGCATTCTTATTTATAATATATTATACTTTTATTGAACTTTTCTTTGAGTTTTGCCATATTTTCATTTACTTTGCCAGTAAAACTATCATTAAGGTTATGACTTAACTCCTCAGCGACCGCAGGGAGCGATAACTCCTTTAACTTCTGAACTTGCGAAACTTGAATATACAATGGTATTTTGAGCCGATTCAACATAAAGTCACCTTCAGAAATAGCTTCTCAAAAACAGCAATTCAACTTTTATTCTCCTTTCACGACTACCATAGTATGCACATAATCAACCATTTAAGTGTGAATGGAGAATTCTGTACCCCTATGGGTATGGTAAGCGGCAATGTTGTGCCATAGTGAGGCAAGAAGCGCTACAAGCCGCTTTACGCCTCGTCAGTACTATCATGGCGACCTCTCAGTAAAGTCTTTGCGCCTTGTAAGTACTATCGCTGTTGCTTGTAAGTACTATCATAGTTGCTTGTAAGTACTATCATCGTTGCATCGGTTTTACGTAAATAGTCTTCGGAGTAACCTTTACTTGTTGTCGGAAGAATTAATGTTATAAGCCGGAGAACCCTATATCTTCAGCCGCACAACAGCTGTTGTGCGCTTGCATAACAGCTGATATGCGCTCGTCCAACAGCTGTTGTGCAAGCGGAAATCAGCTGGTGGGCGATTTCAATATCCGCTGCCCCTTCTCTAGAAGTCGCAAGGCAGGGCGGAGAGCTGCTGCATGATGGTCTTTGCCATACGGGCATGACCGGCATCATTAGGATGAAGACGGTCGGTATCCGGCTTGTTGAACATCTGGGCACCTGCATCGTAAAGAGGGAAGAGACCAGAAAGGGAGTTGAGGTCAATGACCGGCACCGCCCAAACATTGCCCACCTCCTTAATCGCCTTCACGTATTCATCGAAGAAGATGCCACGTACGTTCTCGTACATCTCATCTGGCTGAATGTTCTTGTCACCACTGGCAAAGAGGGCACGATGCACAGGAGTCATCACCACAATTTGCTTGGTAGGATACATCTGCTTCAGTTTCGACATGGCGATGTTGATGCGTCCTTTTAAGGTGTTCTTATCCATGGCAAAATGGCGGTGGCGACGCTGTGCCATTTCGCTTGGCTTGTGAAGGGCTACTCTCACACTGTCGAAAGTCTCAGTGTACCATTCGCCGATAGGCACACCATTGTTATAATCGTTGGTACCCATAAAGATGAGGATGGCATCAAAATCATCGCCATGCTCCTTCTGGAGCTTATCTGCCTGGCGGGGAATGTCGTTCCACTGTCTGCCGCTCACACCATAAACGTATGGGGTGATGCCGAGCCAATCCTGCAGGAATCCCCAGTATTTCACTTTAGAAGCCTTGATGTTCGGATCGGTGATGGAGTCGCCGAAGTAAGCCACTTTCTTTCCCTTCCAGGGATGCTGAAGGTTCTTGAAAGCCTTTTCTTTTTCGGCGATTTCTTTCTTGCTCATCGCTTTCTGGGCGAAGGCGGGCATGGTTGGCATCGCCAAAGTCAAGGCGAGTGCCAGGGTAATCATTGTTTGTTTCTTCATTGCTAGTTTGTTTTTAATCTCTTTCTAGGCGCAAAGGTACGGCAAAAATCTCATACTAAGCTATATTTTTTGTTCAAATATCGTTCTTTTTCTGCTTTTTTTAGTAATTTTGCAGCCGAAAACAAAAAATCGGTATTATTAAATAAGGTATTAAGAGGGATGACTGTAAGTTTGAATCATTTGAGTGATTTGGTTCGCAAGCGAGTGGCTGTTGCGGCTTACTATTTTGTACCGGGAGTGGTGTTTGCCAGTTGGGCAAGCCGTATTCCTGATGTTAAACAGATGTTGCATCTGAGCAACGGCCAGTTGGGAACGGTGCTTTTCGCTATTCCTATCGGCCAGCTTCTGATGATGGCTTTTTCGGGCGTTCTGGTGAGTAAGTTTGGCAGCAGGAAGATGATTCTGCTTGCTGAGGTGCTCTATGCTTTCGTGTTGTTCTGTATGGGAAGCAGCAGTACGGTGTTCCAGCTGATTCTTTCTCTGATGGCTTTCGGAATGATGGCAAATCTGATGAACATCGCTACCAATACGCAGGCTTGTCTGGTGGAGAAAATGTATGGGCGCAACATCATGTCGTCGTTTCATGGCTTGTGGAGTTTGGGCGGATTCTCGGGTGGTATCATTGGAGCCGTCTTTGCCAATACCCTGCTTCCGATAGAGGTTCACTTTGGAGCTGTCTTGTCGATGAGTCTTCTCATTATCGCTATCGGATTCAGATACCTGGTAGATGATGCTACAGCGAAGGCGGAGGAGGAAGATGTTCCGAAGTTCTCGTTCAAGACTATCGACCCGATTCTTTTTCTCCTGGGATTGATGGGATTTGCAGGCATGTTCTGTGAAGGAACTGTTTATGATTGGAGTGGTGTGTATTTCTCATCAGTAGTAAAACCCGATGAGGCTTTTATCCGTGCGGGCTATGTGGCTGGCATGGGAGCGATGACTCTGGGTAGATTCCTTGCCGATGGCTTTGTTACGAAATACGGCCCAGCCAGGGTGTTGAAGGTTTGTGGTGGTTTGATATTGGGCGGTTTGTGGCTGGCTGCTGCCTTTCCTTATCTGATTCCTGCCACTTTGAGCTTCCTGCTGGTAGGTTTCGGCATCTCTTCATCGGTGCCTATCTGTTACAGCATCGCCGGAAAGCTGGGAACCATCAAGGCGAGCATCGCCATCACCATCGTTTCGAGCATCAGCTTCTTCGGTTTCCTGGTAGGACCACCGGTTATCGGATGGCTTGCTGAGGCCACCGGACTCCGCATCGCCATCAGCATCGCCGCCTGTCTTGGTCTGATGATCGCGTTTGTTGCCGCAAAGGTGGAAAAGAGAATATCTTGACTGCTGGTGAATATGATTCATAGTGATGTTATTCACCACGATATTTCTTTTTATCCTTAATGGTAATTGTTTCTGCCCTTAATGATAATTGTTTCTTTTCTTAATGGATTTCTATGTTCAACACTGCTGAACGTAAGTTCAACACTGCTGAACGTAAGTTCAACACTGCTGAACATAGGTTCAACACTGCTGAACATAGATTTCTATTAGGGACAGAAACATTTTTCTTATGGCTTACCAAGAACTTTCCTGCTTCTCCTGCTTTTTCCGGCAGGTAAGAACGGACATCATTCTTATGAGCAACAAACAAAAAGGGTGTGACTAATCGACTAGTCACACCCTTTTTGTTTGAATTTACGTTGTTATATTAGATAAACAAGCTTCCTATCTGGAAGACCAGGGCTGATACTACCCATGCCAATAGCGTGGTGTAGCCGGCGGCGAAGCCTGCCCATTTCCAACTGCCCGTCTCTCCCTTGATGGCGGCGATGGTGGCGATGCAAGGGAAGTAGAGCAATACGAAGAGGAGGAAACAGTAGGCGGTGAGCGTTGCCTTAGATTCCGCCTCGGCATCGCTGTAACCGTAGGTCTTCTTCAAATCAGAAGTCATCTGCTTCTTCAAAACCTCATATTTTCCGTCTTCATCGTTGTAATCCTGATCGTCAGAGAAACTGTCGTTGTTGCTGTAGAGCACGCCCATTGTTGAGGCTACAATCTCCTTGGCACCTACACCGGAAACCAAGCCCACATCTAACTTCCAGTCAAAACCCTGTGGGGTAAAGATAGGCTCGATGGTCTTACCGATTCTGCCGATATAGCTCTGCTCCTGCTGAGCCTGGTTGTCAAGTTTCTCATTGTGAGGGAAGTAGCCCAAAGCCCAGACGATGATACTTGCCACGAGGATGATGCCACCCATCTTCTTCAGATACTGCTTACCCTTTTCCCAGGTATGGCGGCCTATCGCCTTCCAGGTAGGGAAGCGGTAAGGAGGCAGCTCCATCACGAATGGGGTATCTTCGCCCTTCACCACGAAACTGGCAAAGATGCGGCTCAATATCACGGCAAGGAAGATGCCGATGAGATAGAGTGATACCATAATGAGTGAACGGTATTGGATGGCAAAGAATGTTCCGATGACCATGATGTAGATTGGCAGACGAGCCGAACAGCTCATCAATGGCAATATCAGCATCGTTATCAGACGGGAACGGTGACTCTCGATGGTTCTTGTTGCCATCACGGCTGGTACGTTGCAGGCGAATCCCATAATCAGCGGAATGAATGACTTGCCATGCAGGCCCATCTTGTGCATCAGTTTATCCATGATGAAGGCGGCACGAGCCATATATCCCGAATCCTCCATATAAGAAATGAAGAAATACAGAATCAGAATCTGTGGCAGGAATACGATGACCGCACCAACACCACCAATCACACCATCTACCAGCATATCCTTCACTGGTCCATCCGGCATTGTATTGCTGATGAACTCGCCCAGCCATGCCACGCCGTCCTCAATCCATCCCTTAGGAATCTCGCCCAGCACGAAGGTGGCTGAGAACATGATGAACAGCAGGAGGACGAAGATTGGGAAGCCTACATATTTATTGGTCAGGATGCTGTCGATGAGATGGGTTACCTGATAGGTATCCTTTGCCTTGCCCGGTTCATAGCCCGCTTCCTGCAATGCTCCATGAATAAAACCGTATTTGGCATCCATGATGGCGGTTTCGCTATCTTCCAGAGTCTCTTCCTTCACACGCTTGGCTGCCTCATTGCGGGCTGCGAAGATTTCCTTGGCCGATTTCAGATGACTAACGTATTCCTCAGCGTGCTTATCATTCTCCAACAACTTGATGGAGAGGTAACGGGTGGAGTAGCGCTGGCGGATGGAATCATCTGCCTTCAGATATTTCTGGATATGCTCGATGCCGTGCTCTATCTCATGTCCGTGGTTGATGTGGATATGGCGATAGTGAGCGCTGGAATCTTCCTTGCCTTCGTAGAGTTCGATGATGGTCTCGAAGAGCTTATCCACGCCTCGACCATTGGTGAAGACGGTAGGAATCATCGAGATACCGAAGAGCTCGCCCAGCTTGTCGTAGTCGATGTTATCGCCACGCTTTTCGGTTTCATCAAACATGTTGAGAGCACAGACCATGCGGATGTGCATGTCTATCAACTGGGTGGTGAGATAGAGGTTGCGCTCCAGGTTGCTGGTGTCGATAACGTTGATGACGATATCCGGCGTATGCTCGATGAGCTGCTTGCGCACATAAAGCTCTTCCGGAGAATAGGCAGAAAGGGAATAGGTGCCTGGCAAATCTACCAGGTTGAAATGATAGCCGTTGTATTCGGCTTCGCCCACCTTGGCATCCACGGTTACTCCGCTATAGTTGCCCACACGTTCGTGAGCACCCGATGCAAAGTTGAAGAGGGAAGTCTTTCCGCAGTTTGGATTTCCCACCAGTGCCACGTTGATGACGCGGTGGAGTCTTTCTGCTTTCTGTTCTGCCAAGGCTTCGTTGCTGGCAGAGTCTTTTCTTTCAGCTACGAGCATCTTGTCGCCGAGCGCCTGCTCGTCGCTATCGTTGGAATCTACTACTTTTGAGTCAATTACCTGCTGGCGGTCTTCTTCTTCCGCCTTGCAGAGTTTTGCATCATGCTTGGCTTCCTCGATGGAAACCACCTCGATATGGTCAGCTTCGCTGTGTCGGAGTGACACCTCGTAACCCATAATCTTGTATTTCACAGGGTCCTGGAGTGGGGCGTTCAGGAGCACATCTACCTTCTTGCCCTTGATGAATCCCATCTCGATGACTCTCTTGCGGAAGCCGCCGTGGCCTGAAACCTTGACGATAACGGCGCTTTCACCTGTTTTAAGTTCTGATAATTTCATATATCTTTCCTTGAATTAACCTTATTTTCTCTAGAAACTGGCTTCATTGCCAGCTCTTTTTTCTTTTTGACTGCAAAAATACTAATAATTATTTGCAACTCGGTAGCAATGAAGTTATTTATAACAAAAATACCTAGAAATGATGAGAGTATCATCAAATCTAGGTATTCTTATCATTATTTCTTGTGATGGCAAGATTTCGCTGTCATCACTTATCATCCTTTCTGGTGATTAGATGTTTCTGCCGTGGCAGTTCTTGAACTTCTTTCCGCTGCCGCATGGACATGGATCGTTAGGACGAGGCATGTGCTCGGCACGGTATGGAGTGCGGTTCACCTGGTCAGCTCCCTCGCGGGTATCCTGATTGGCTGCTGCCTCCTGTGCTGCACGCTCAGCATCGATATCCACTTTGCTCTCTACGTAGTTCTGCTGGGTGTGCTGCTCTGGTGCTGCCTCCTGAACTGGCTGCTCCTGCTCCATGACAGGAATCTGACCACGCATCAGGATGCTGGCGATGCGGTCGTTCATATCATTGATCATAGCGTCCCATACCTTTGCACTCTCCAACTTGAAGATGAGCAATGGATCCTTCTGCTCGTAGCTGGCATTCTGTACTGAGTGCTTCAACTCATCGAGCTTGCGGAGGTTCTCCTTCCAGTCATCATCGATGATGTGGAGTACTACGCTCTTCTCGAACTCCTTCACTACGTTCTTTGCCTCAGTCTCGTAAGCTTCCTTCAGGTTGCATGCGATGTTGTACATACGCTTGCCGTCGGTGATAGGCACCATGATGCGCTCGTACATCGCACCCTGGTTTTCATACACCTGCTTGATGATAGGCATTGCTGTAGCCTGGATGCGGTCGGTCTTGCGCTTGAAGGCAGCCATAGCCTCCTGGAAGGCACGCTCAGCCATCTCGTCGCGTCTGCCGTTCTCGTATTCCTCCTCTGTGAAAGGAATCTCCATGGCGAGGACCTTCAGGAACTCTTCCTTGGCACCGGTGAAGTCGTTGTTGTTCACGATGTTCAGTACGCGGTCCCAGATTACGTTGGCGATATCCATACCGATACGCTCACCCATCAGGGCGTGGCGACGCTTTTCGTAGATAACGGTACGCTGACGGTTCATCACGTCATCATACTCCAGGAGGTGCTTACGGATACCGAAGTTGTTCTCCTCAACCTTGCGCTGTGCACGCTCGATGCTCTTGCTGATCATTGGGCTTTCGATACGTTCGCCATCCTCGAAACCGAGACGGTCCATTACCTTGGCAATACGCTCAGAAGCGAAGAGACGCATCAGCTTATCCTCCAATGATACATAGAAAACAGAAGAACCTGGGTCACCCTGACGTCCGGCACGACCACGGAGCTGACGGTCAACACGACGGCTCTCATGACGCTCTGTACCGATGATGGCGAGACCACCTGCAGCCTTCACCTCTGGGGTCAGCTTGATATCGGTACCACGACCTGCCATGTTGGTAGCGATGGTTACGGCACCCTTGCCATTTACTGAGCGACCAGCCTCGGCTACGATCTGAGCCTCCTGCTGGTGCAGCTTGGCGTTCAATACATTATGAGGAATGTTGCGCATCTTCAACATCTTGCTCAACAACTCAGAGATTTCTACAGATGTGGTACCAACCAATACTGGGCGACCAGCATTACGTGTCTCCTCAATCTCATCGATGACGGCACGATACTTCTCGCGGGCAGTCTTATATACACGGTCATCCAAGTCCTTACGCAGGATAGGGCGGTTGGTAGGAATTTCAACTACATCGAGCTTATAGATATCCCAGAACTCACCAGACTCGGTGCTTGCCGTACCGGTCATACCTGCGAGCTTGTGGTACATACGGAAGTAGTTCTGGAGTGTGATGGTAGCAAAGGTCTGTGTTGCTGCCTCTACCTTTACATGCTCCTTAGCCTCTACAGCCTGGTGTAAGCCATCGCTCCAGCGGCGACCCTCCATGATACGACCTGTCTGCTCATCCACGATCTTCACCTGACCGTCCATGACAACATACTCATCGTCCTTATTAAACATGGTGTAAGCCTTCAAGAGCTGCTGCAAGGTGTGAACACGCTCGCTCTGTACGCCGTAGTGAGCCAGCAACTCGTCCTTGATGTCCAGACGCTCCTGGTCAGAGATGTCTGTGCGAGCTTCCAGGTCACTCATCTGTGTAGTGATATCAGGCAATACGAAGAGCTCTCTATCGTTCACCTGCTTAGCCAACCACTCTGTACCCTTATCGGTCAGGTCGGCAGAGTTCAGCTTCTCATCAACCACGAAGTACAAAGGCTCAACAGCCTTAGGCATCTCACGGTTGTTGTTTGCCATATAGAATTCCTCGGTCTTGAGCAATCCAGCCTTGATACCCTCCTCAGAGAGGTACTTGATCAATGGCTTGTTCTTAGGCAGCGCCTTGTAAGAACGGTAGAGTGAGAGGAAACCTTCCTCAAGCATCTGCTGGTTCTTGGTCTTGCCGCCCTCTGTAATCTTCTGCTTAGCCTCGGCGAGCAACTCGGTAGCCTGCTTGCGCTGTACCTCGTAGAGCTTCTCTACCAGTGGCTGGTACTGCTCGAACATCTGGTCGTCGCCCTTTGGAATAGGACCAGAGATGATCAATGGAGTACGGGCATCATCGATCAACACGGAGTCAACCTCATCGACGATGGCGTAGTTGTGCTGGCGCTGTACCAGGTCGCTAGGGTTGGTAGCCATGTTATCACGCAGGTAGTCGAAACCAAACTCATTGTTGGTACCGAAGGTGATGTCTGCCATATATGCCTTGCGGCGCTCGTCGGAATTAGGACGATGCTTGTCGATACAATCTACAGAGAGGCCGTGGAACATATAGAGAGGTCCCATCCACTCAGAGTCACGCTTAGCCAGGTAGTCGTTCACGGTTACTACGTGTACACCGTTACCTGTCAATGCGTTGAGGAAGATAGGAGTAGTACCTACGAGGGTCTTACCCTCACCGGTAGCCATCTCTGCAATCTTACCCTGGTGGAGAACAACACCACCGAAGAGCTGTACGTCGTAGTGTATCATTTCCCACTTCATATCGTTACCGCCGGCAGTCCAGTGGTTGTGATAGATAGCCTTGTCGCCGTCGATGGTCACGAAGTCGTTGGCTGGGTTTGAAGCCAGCTCGCGGTCGAAGTCTGTAGCAGTAACTACGGTCTCCTCGTTTTCAGCGAAGCGGCGTGCTGTATCCTTTACGATAGCGAAAACCTGAGGCAAAACCTCGTTGAGTGCAACCTCATACTTGTCGAGTGCTTCCTGCTCCAACTTGTCGATCTGGTTGAAGATACCTTCACGCTCGTCGATTGGAGTGTCCTCGATCTTAGCTTTGAGTTCGGCAATCTTAGCCTTCTCTTCCTTAGCGTACTCCTGTACGTACTTCTGGAGTTCCTTTGTTTTTGCACGAAGTTCGTCATTGCTCAAGGCATTCATCTTAGGGTATTCTGCCTTGACTTTCTCTACGATTGGCTGGATCAACTTCATATCGCGAGTTGACTTGTTGCCAAACAATGACTGAAGAATTTTGTTAAAGTTCATTGTATATTTATTTTTTATTATTATTCGATGTATGATATAGGAATTAAAGGAGTTAAGGAGTTAAAGGAGTTAAGACAAATGTGGTCTGTCAGTCCTTTTTCCTCTTCTGCTTTTTCCTGTTGTTTGTTTACTAGCTTGCAAAAATACAAAAAATATCTGTAAATCTGCAATATTTTACCAATTATTGCCCTTTCTGGCTGCATTTCTTGCTAGTTTTGCTGTCAGAAAGCACATAATCAGCAGTTTGGACCTCGAATAACAATGCTTCCGAAGGGTGCTTTGTACTTATGCACCACAACGGGGCGAAAACAAATATTTAAATGTGAATCTGTCAGAATGTCAGTCTTGACAGCTGCAGGCACAGCTGCCTGATGGTAATGATGCTCTGACATGTTTTCCTCTTCGGAAGCCTGCTTGATGGCTTTGATGACATAGAGGATGTCCTCCTCCAATGCCTTCGCCTCCGGTTGCTGGATGAATTCATCGTAGGATATATCCGTGAGCGCAAACTTCAGCGCCTGCTGATAAGTCTGCGCCTCCATGCCGGTTGCCGCCAGGACAACCAAAAGGGCTGTGATATATCTGTTTACCATCATTTTATTTTCTTTATTTATGTAACTTTTGAAAGTCTTTTTTAGAGCATCTTCTCTCTGTTTCGGTTTGGAGAAGTGTCTCTACTTGTCTTTTCTGAGTTTATTCATTAATTGTTTCTGTATAGCCAGCTTGCTGCTGTTGAGGTCGAGCAGGGTTGACTTAATCGCATATCTCATCAGCAAAGAGAATGCCAAAGTGCTCATTCCTTCGGCATAGCTCTGCCAGATTTGCAGGAGCAATGCTACGAGCAGGCACCATCCCCATACCTCGTAATACCAGTAGAGCTTGCCTTTTCTCATCTTCGAGATGGTTTTCCAAGCGAAGATGAGGTTCACTGGGTTCAGCAGCAGGAGCTGGAAGTTGATCTGCACGGTAGGGTGCTGCGAGAAGATCATCGCAAAGAGGATGATGCCCGGCAGACCCGTCAGGATGAGCAGGAAGGCATCAAACCCCCAGAAGTTCTTCTTCTTGCGCCATTCGATGATGCTCACGCCTATGATGATGATGGCGATGAATGTTGCCACCATGATTGGGGTGATGGCTTCCGATTCTGCCACCTGTGCCTGCTTCGGTATCAGGTAGCTGGTGCTATCTACCATCGTGATATAGCCCTCCTTGCCGTTGTCGTATCGGGTGCTAGCCAGATCCTGGGGTGCATTCATATTGTCTTTTCTGCCTTCTGTGGCAAAGTCACGGCTCAGGTTGTCTGGCAGGAACTCCCATTCACGCTTGCTGATAGGCTGGTCGGAAAGATAGCCCAGGAGCAGGTCGTTGCCGAAACGGCTCCATCGGTGGTCTCCGTTCAGCTTGTGGATTTCCTGGCGATAGGTGGATTGGGTTTCCTTATCATCAAAGTTGGTGTTGCAGTAACCGATGTTGGTGAGAATCATCTCCCTTGCACGGGTGGTGCAGTTGTCGAAGAAGAAGTTGTACCGGTAGGTACGGTTCTCCGGCTTGGCATTCTCCTCGATGGCATGCAGGATGTTGATCTTCTCGTCCCTGGAGAGATTGATGCGCTGCTGGCGTACCCATCTTCCTTCTGCTGCATATTCGGCGAGGAAGTCGGTCATTGGGTAGATGCCGATCTGGTAGTCGGTGAGTCCGAATACGAAGCGCAGGATGAAGAAGCTCTTCCTGAAACTGAACATGCCCCAGTTGACTGCCACATCGCTGCCGTGCATCTTGTCCTGGATGCGCAGGGCTGTGTGACCGTAGTACGACCATACCTCGTTGCCTGGTCCGCAGGTGAGGAGCGAAATATCTACTGAGTCGAGCCAGGATGTAGCATCCTCATTGACACGACTGTTCTGCACAGAAATGTCAGGAGTCTGATAGCCTGAAAAATCCTGTGCTGTCACATTAGTAGTTAAATTGGTTAAAATAACCGCTAAAATGACTCCAAAAATATGCTTAAATCGTTTCACGATGCAAAAATAACTTATTATTTTGGAATATCCTTCTTTTTTCTAGATTTTTTTTAATACTTTTGCACTCTGAATATAATTTTGACTGATTTATATATAAATGAGAAAGTTTATTTTAGCAGCCCTCTTGTTGGGTTCTACTCTTATGGTTAATGCCCAAAGTGGTACTAATTCTCCATACAGCCAGTATGGTTTAGGCGTTTTGTCTGAACAGACTTCTGGCTTCAACCGTGGTATGAATGGTGTTGGACTTGGTTTTCATGAGCATAATCAGATTAACTATCTGAACCCTGCTTCCTATGCTGCCATCGACTCCATGACTTTCATCCTGGATGCAGGTATCTCGGGTCAGGTAACCAACTTCAACGAGAACGGGGTGAAGAAGAATGCCAATAACTCCAATCTCGAATATGTGGTAGCAGGCTTCCGCCTCTTCCGCCATCTGGGTATGAGTTTTGGTATTATCCCTTTCACCAACGTGGGATACAACTATTCTACCAGCGGATGGGTGAACAAGAACGACAAGGATGTTACCTACACCAACTCTTACGAGGGTGAAGGCGGTTTGCATCAGGTATATGTGGGTGCCGGCTGGTCTCCGCTCAAGGGCTTGTCTGTCGGTGCCAATATTGGCTATATCTGGGGTTCCATCGACAGAACCGTGCAGAACTACTATAGCAACAGCTATTATAAGTCTCTTTACCGCACCTATGGTACTCGTGTGAACAACTACAAGATCGACCTGGGTGTGCAATATACCCAGAAGTTGTCGAAGAAGGATGAGGTAACCCTGGGTGTCACTTATTCGCCAGGTCATAACCTGCATGCCGATGCCGATATGAGCATCATTTCTTCCAATGCGCAGACCAGTACATCTGATACACTTGCCTTCAGCATCAAGAATGCCTACGAGTTGCCTACAATGTATGGCGCCGGTTTGATGTGGAATCACAACAACCAGTGGAAGATTGGTGTAGATTACAGTCTGCAGAAATGGGGTAGCCTGGGCTATCCTACCTACGAGGCTAACAGCAGCGAGCCTTGGGCATTGCGCGATGGGGTGTATAAGGATCGCAGCAAGGTGAATGTCGGATTCCAGTACTGCTATGGTGAGCGCAGCCGTGCTTTCCTCAAGCGTGTGGCTTACCGTGCCGGTGTGAGCTTTGCTACACCATATTATAAGGTGAACGGCGTGGATGGCCCTAAGGAGCTTTCTGTAAGTGCCGGTTTCGGTATTCCTATCATGAACTCCTACAATAACCGTTCGCAGTTGAATATCAGCGGCCAGTGGGTGAAGAATTCGGCTACCGGACTTATCAAGGAGAATATCTTCCGCCTGAACATCGGATTCACTTTCAACGAGGATTGGTTCAAGAAGTGGAAGATGCAGTAATCTGCCCATATTGTGGTGTCTTCTTCGGGAGATGCCACATCTTCTATATATATAATAATGTATAAGATTAAATATTTCATAGTAATAGGTGTCATAGTTTCCTGGGTTTTGGCTGCCTGCCAGAATCCGGTAGAACATACTGCGCCTGCTATCCACGACAGAGACTCTGTGGCGATGATGACTTCGTATGGCGTCAATACCCTCATCAGTGATTCGGGTGTCATCAAGTACCGCATCGTTACCGAGCGATGGGAGGTGAATACCAACCGTGTGCCTTCCCGCTGGATTTTTGATAAGGGTATGCTGCTCGAACAGTTTGACGAGAAGTTCCACATCAACAGCTATATCCAGTGTGATACGGCTTATTACTTTGATCAGGAGCGTGTCTGGAAGCTTTATGGCCGTGTGCGCATCCTCACCAAGGATGGTCTTCGCTTTACCAGCGAGCAGCTCACCTGGGATGAGAACAAGCATGAACTCTCCAGCCATGTGTTCAGTAAGCTCGTTACTCCGGAGCGTACCCTTCAGGGTTCCTATTTCTGGAGCGATGAGCGTATGACCCGCTATTTTGTGAGCAATTCTAAGGGTAGCTTCGAGAAGGGCGACTTTGGAGGTGGAGGCAGTTCATCTTCTGCTTCATCATCCGATTCTACCAGTGTGCCTATGCGCCAGCCGGCAACGCCGCAGCGAGCCACCACCATTCCTATCATGCATTGATAGGGTAGGAGGAAATATGTTTTTAACGATATAATGTATCATGGAAGAAGTTGATATAAGTCTGATAGTGAGTATCCTCATCACGATGGTGTTTTCTGCATTCTTTAGTGGAATGGAAATAGCCTTCGTCTCCTCCAACCGTATGTTGGCGGAAATGGACAAGGAGAAAAACGGACTTACGCAGCGACTCTTGTCGCTCTTTTATAATCATCCCAACGGATTCGTCAGTACCATGCTGGTGGGCAACAATATAGCCCTCGTAGTATATGGTATCCTGATAGCCCGTCTGTTTGATAATACCATCTTTGCTGGTCAGGATGATGGTGTCAAGGTTACCTGCGATACCATTCTCTCTACACTCATCGTGTTGTTTACGGGTGAGTTCCTGCCGAAGACGCTTTTCAAGTCGAATCCAAACCGACTGCTGTCCATCTTCAGTCCGTTTGCGTATCTGTGCTACGTCATTCTCTGGCCTATCAGCAAGTTCAGTACCTTCCTCAGCAAGGGATTGCTGCGCATGGTGGGTATGAAGATGGAGTCTGAAGAGGGAGATGAAGGCTTTTCTAAGGTAGATCTTGACTATCTGGTGCAGTCGAGCATCGACAATGCCACCAATGAGGACGAGATCAACGACGAGGTGAAGATTTTCCAGAATGCCCTGGATTTCTCAGATACCAAGGTGCGCGACTGTATGGTGCCACGTACCGAGATTCAGGCGGTAGAGATCGATACCTCGCTGGAGGAACTCCGCCAGAAGTTCATCGAAAGCGGAAACTCCAAGATCATCGTCTATGAGGATGATATCGACCATATCGTGGGCTACATCCACAGTTCCGAGCTCTTCCACAATCCGAAGAGATGGCAGGATCATATCCGTACGATGCCTTTCGTGCCGGAGACCATGCAGGCGCAGAAGCTGATGCAGACCTTCCTGCAGCAGAAGAAGTCGCTGGGCGTTGTGGTAGATGAGTTTGGCGGAACCAGCGGACTGGTGAGTCTGGAGGATATCGTGGAAGAGATCTTCGGTGATATCGAGGATGAGCACGATTCTGCTAAGTATGTAGCCAAGAAGACCGATGACGGCGACTATCTGCTGTCGGCTCGTCTGGAGATAGACAAGGTGAACGATCTGTTCGATCTGGATCTTCCTGAGAGTGATGAGTATATGACTCTGGGCGGACTCATTCTTCACGAATATCAGAGTTTCCCAAAGCTGAATGAAGTAATTAAATTCGACAAGTTTGAGTTTAAGATTATCAAGTCCACATCCCGTAAGATAGAACTTGTGAAACTCCACATCATCAAATAGTTGGATGAGAAGAGGGAATTTTTCGACTTTTTTGCGTTTCCAGCCAAAAAAGATACCGAAAAATTCCCTTTTCTCGTATTATTTTTGTATTTTTGCAACCAATTGGCTACTTGCTTCAAAAGCAGTACAATCCTAATAAGGAAAAAATAAAATAATAATAATAATTAAAACGTAATGGCAGCATTAGGAACAATTAGAAAAAGAGGCGTGATACTGGTATGTATTATCAGTTTCGGTCTTTTCGCCTTCATTGCTGAGGAAGCTTTCCGCTCTTGCGATTCTGCAAAGAACAATGAGCGTCAGCAAATCGGTGAGGTGTATGGCGAGAAAATCAGCGTGCAGGATTTCCAGAAGCTCGTTGATGAGTACACAGAGGTTATTAAAATGCAACAAGGTCAGGAAAACCTTCCTGAGGAGCAGATGAATCAGGTGAAGGACATGGTATGGAATACATACGTACAGAACCAGATCATTGCCCAGGAGGCTAGCAAGTTGGGTCTTACCGTAACAGACGCAGAGCTTCAGGACATCCTGAAGACAGGTACAAACCCAATGCTTCAGCAGACTCCATTCGTAAATCAGCAGACAGGTCGTTTCGACGCATCTTCTCTTCAGAAGTTCCTGGCTGATTACAAGGCTCAGAAGGCTAACCCATCTGCTAATCCTCAGATGATGGAACAGTACACCAAGATTTTCAACTACTGGTCATTCATCGAGAAGACACTTCGTCAGCAGACATTGGCTCAGAAGTATCAGGCACTCCTGGCACACTGCTTCCTTTCAAACCCTGTAGAGGCTAAGATGGCTTTCAAGGAGGAGAACGAGGAGAGCCAGATCCAGTTGGCTGCCTTCCCTTATTCTGATGTTCAGGACGACAAGGTGAAGGTAGAGGAGAGCGACCTGAAGGCTAAGTATGATGAGATGAAGGCTCGCTTCAAGCAGCCTGTAGAGAGCAGAGATATCAAGTTCATCGATGTTCAGGTTGAGGCTTCCAAGGCCGACCGTGCAGCACTCAACAAGGAGTTTGCTGAGTATCATACACAGCTCGCTGCTGCAGCTGATCCTGCAGAGCTTGTCCGCAAGTCAGCTTCTACCGTAGCTTACCTGGGTATCCCAGTGAGCAAGGAGGCTTTGCCATCAGACATTGCTTCTGCTATCGATTCTATGGCTGTTGGTGCTACTTCTGCAGTAAAGGCTAACGCTTCTGATAACACATTGAACATCGTGAAGCTGATGAGCAAGCAGCAGTTGCCAGACTCTATCCAGTATCGTGTCATCCAGGTGGCAGCAGCTTCTCAGGCAGAGGCTAAGACCAAGGCAGATTCAATCCACAGCGCTCTTGCTGCTGGTGCAGACTTCGAGGCACTCGCTAAGAAGTATGGTCAGACTGGTGAGAAGGCTTGGATGACTACCAAGCAGTATGAGTATGCTCAGACTATGGATAAGGACAACAAGGCATTCATCAACACCTTGAATACAGCTTCTGTCAATGCATACAATGAGCTTCAGCTCGGTCAGGGTTATGTCATCCTCCAGGTTTGCGACCGCAAGGCAATGGTAACCAAGTATGTGGCAGCAGTCATCAAGAAGGAGATTCAGTTCTCTAACGATACATACCGTACAGCATACAACAAGTTCTCTAGCTATGTAAGTGCTAATCCTAAGTCAGAGGATCTCTTGAAGAATGCAACCAAGAGCGGTTATCGCGTACAGAACCTGAATGATATGACAACAGCTACTCACTATGTAGCCAACATCCATTCTACCCGTGATGCCTTGAAGTGGATCTTCGAGAGCAAGGAGGGTGAGGTTTCTCCTATGTATGAGTGTGGTGACAACAACCACTTGCTCGTAGTAGTATTGGATAAGATTCATCGCATCGGTTACCGCGACTTGAGCGATCCTCAGGTTAAGGAGATGGTAAAGGCTGAGGTCATCAAGGACAAGAAGGCTGAGATGATTATGGCTAAGGTAGCTGGTGTGAAGAGTATCGCTGCAGCTAAGGCTAAGGGTGCCAAGATTGCTACCGTTAATCAGATTACTTTCGCAGCTCCTACCTTCATCTCTGCTACAGGTGCCAGCGAGCCAGCTGTTTCTGGTGCAGTTTCTGCTACCAAGAAGGGTGCTTTCGTAGCTAACGCAGTAAAGGGTAACGCAGGTGTTTATCTCTTCCAGGTTACTGGCAAGACCAACCGTCCTGTTAAGTTCGATGAGAAGGCTTACGAGCAGAAGTGCCGCCAGAAGGCTATGCAGTATGCCGGCAACTTCATGAACGAGCTTTATATGAAGGCTCACGTAGTGGATAACCGCTACTTGTTCTTCTAAAAACATATTTAAAATTAAATAATTGGGGTGTGTTTCTCTTGCAGGAACCACCCCTTTTTTCATGTCTCTTTGTGCTGTTTTATATGTCTTTAAGGGTAGAAGTACCTCACTGGTGAATTATAGCCTAGAATAGTAGTTTAGTACATTCTGGCAGTTGTTGGACCCATCTGGACGTTCTGTTGCTAACCTTCGTTGTATAACATAAAAAAGGTGTATCGCTCAATTTGGCGATACACCTTTTTTCTTTAGTATGGTTTGTGAAGTTATCCTCAACAGGGATTATCCACGGCTCCACCAATGCTTTTTCTTTGGTGGTTCTTGTGTTGACATCAACTTCTGCTTGATAAGACGACGATAGCTTGTGTGCTTTGTGATAATCTGGTAAATCTCTCCCCAGTCAGGGAGACCACCGATACCACGGTCGTCAATAAACCAGTCAGCCTTGAGCTTACGTGAGAAATGGTTGTTGCTCTCTACGCTTTCTTCCGGGTAGTCTTTATTGACTGCCCAGAATTCCACACCGCGCTCTCTGCACCATTCTACGGCTTCATCCAGAAGCTTTCCTTCGCGCACACTCCAAAGAATGAGACGGTGATGGTCTTTGATGAGCATCTTGAGTGTCTCTGTGGCAAAAGGCAGCTCTGTACCAATTTTAGGGTACTCGTGAGTTACGATAGTACCATCAAAATCAACAGCAATTGTTGCCATATTTAAATTCCTTTCTCGTTTAATGATTTATAATTGTCGATTACTACTTCTTGATACTTGTATCATTGGCATTGCCATAGTGGCTGTTGCTATAGTTGCCGTAACTGCCATACTGACCGTATGAACCATACTTGCCATAGTTGCCGTAGTTGCCATAGTTACCGTATTTGCCATATTTGCCATACTTACCCACACCATAGTAGAAGCTGTGCTTCTTCTTGGAGAGATCCACACCATTCAGTACCAGGCACATGTTAGGCAACTTCTTCTCGGCATTCAATCCGTTGATCATGCCGAAACTTGTCTTTGCGGTATAGTCTGCACGACAAACATAGATACAGAGGTTTGCCAGTCTGCCGAGCTGCAAGCTATCGTTAACCAATCCTACCGGTGCTGTATCAAGCACGATGTAGTCGTAATGGTTCTTCAGTTCCTTGATGATGGCATCGAGGCTTGGACGGGTAATCAACTCACCTGGGTTAGGAGGTACTGGACCAGCCATCAGCAGGTCGAGGTTGCTGTTGACGCCCGAAGAGAGAATCTGCTTCTGGATATCCTCCCAAGTGTTGTTCTCGTGAACCATCAGGTTGGTGATACCAGTATGATGGTTGTCGATTTCGAACAACTCTGCCAGACGAGGCTTACGGATATCCAGACCTACTACGATGACCTTCTTGCCCAGCAGAGCCAGAGAGATGGCTACGTTAGAGGCAACGAATGTCTTACCCTCACCAGAGGTTGAAGAGGTAAACATCAGAACCTTTTCGTCCTTCTTCAGCATAAACTGGATGCTGGTACGCAATCCACGGAAGATTTCCTCCATCAGGTTGTTGACGTTCTGGTGAACCACGATATCTGCTCTACCCTTGGAAACATCGCTGGCTACAGGGATGTCTGCGATAACCGGAATCTGAGTCAGCTTGACAACATCTGCATGGCCCTCAATCTTATACTTGAAGAACTCAATCAGGAAGAGGATTCCTGCTGGGATGGCAAAACCTAATACCAATGCGATAAGCAGGATGATGGCAGCCTTAGGACTGGTCTTTCCTACGAGTGATGGAGCGTCGATGATCTTACCCTTGTCAGCTGTAGCAGCCAGAGAGATTGAGTTTTCCTCACGCTTCTGCAAGAGCATCAGGTAGAGACCTGATTTTACTTCCTGCTGGCGGCCGATCTGTGTCAATACGCGCTCCTGTTCTGGAGAGTTGCCAATCTGGCTGTTATACTGGTTGGCCTGAGATGCGATGCTGTTACGCTGGATTTCCATACCCAGACGAGCCTGGCGCATGGCACGCTTGATAGACTTGGTCAACTCCTCCAACTGTGCAGTCAGTGGAGTAACCGATGGTGACAGTTCGCTGGCAGAGTGCAATGCATTGCTGCGCTCCAGGGCAATCTTGTTATACTGATTGATGAGCTCTGTAGAACTTTCATCAGTCAAACCAACGTTAGATGGGATAGGCTTGTACTTGTTGCCTGGCTCATCCATATATTTTCCGAGTTCCTTAAGCAGTTCTACCTGGGTGTTAGCTTCCTGCAACTTCTGGGTATAGGTATCTGCGTTGGCAATAGCAGCTGTAGCATTGAGCTTCATCTCTATCACCTTGTTGCGCTTCTTGTAGCTTTCCAACTGGTTTTCGGTAGTGCCCAGTTCAGAGTTGATCTTCTCCAGACGGTTGTTGATAAACTGTTCTGTACGATAGGCTATTTCGTTCTTGTCGAGGTTAGCCTGTCGGTTATATACCTTAATAAGAGTATGCAGATAATCCAAACCGCGCTGTGGGTTCTCGTCGTTCAGTACGAGTTCAGCGATGGTTGTAGTCTTTGAGGTCTGACTGACAGTCAGATTCTTCACATACTCCTCTGCAGCCATCTCAGGTGATACGATCACAGCCTTCAATACGTCGCCGTCTTCCATGTTGTAGCCCTTGTTGGCTGTCAGCAGGATGGCACCTACTCGTGTATTGATGGTTGCTGGCAGACCATTGATGGTCTTCTCAAACTCAATAGGATCCTTTTCGTGGGTGAAGGCATCGATAGGCATGTAGTATTTTCCAGTGACATGGAATTGCTTGCCGTCTTTCTCGATGCTTAATTTTACAGGAGCATTTAGCTTCTGCAGGTTCTTGGCATCCATATCCACATTGATTTCCTGTTCCTTATAGACCAGTGGTGATCTGAAGATACCCTTGTGGTAGTAGTTTACGTAGGTTTTCATGTCAATGACAGCCTGACGTGCCATATCGCTAGCCGACAGGATTTCCATCTCGTTGTCAATACCGTTTGAGTTCGTCATGAAACCCAAATTGGCTGCACTCTGAATCATGCTGCTGCTCATACCACCGCCTCGCTTGCTTTGGTCATCATCCTTGATGAGTACTTTTGTCGTAGTCTGGAATACAGGTTTTGCATGCTGCAGGTAGAGATATCCCAAACCGAGACATAAGATGATGGATAGAATAAACCACTTCCAGTTAAGGATAAGTGTGGTGTAGATCAATTGGAAGTCGATAGCCGACTTTTCCTCTTGGTTCTGCACGTTTTCCAATTCTAAATTCTTGTTTTCTTCCATTATTTTAATGTTATTGTTTTGCGTTGAATTTGTATATGAATGAATTCTTAGGAACCAGTTTCTTATCTGTTGTCTGTAGCGATAGCCATCAGATACTGTCCGTATCCGTTCTTGAGCATCGGTTCAGCCAGTTTCTTAAGCTGTTCCTTGTCAATCCATCCCTGGTTGTAGGCTATCTCTTCCAGGCAGGCTACCTTCAGTCCCTGGCGCTTCTCTATCACCTCAATGAAGGTGCTGGCTTCCGAAAGACTGTCGTGGGTACCGGTATCCAGCCAGGCAAAACCGCGCTGCAGGGTTCTTACCTTCAGGGTCTTCTCTGCCAGATAGTGCTGGTTCACTGTGGTAATCTCCAGCTCTCCACGCGCACTAGGCTTGATGTGCTTCGCCACTTCCACCACACTGTTCGGATAGAAGTAGAGTCCCACTACGGCATAGTTGCTCTTAGGCTGTGCTGGCTTCTCCTCGATGCTCAGGCAGTTGCCGTCCTTGTCAAACTCCGCCACGCCGTATCTTTCCGGATCGTTCACGTAGTAGCCGAATACGCTTGCCTGTCCTGCTTCGGCTGCCTTCACGCTCTCCTTCAGCAGTCCGGTAAAGCCGGCTCCGTAGAAGATGTTGTCGCCCAGCACGAGGCAGACGTCATCCTTCCCTATGAATTTCTCTCCGATGATGAACGCCTGAGCCAGTCCGTCAGGCGAAGGCTGTTCAGCATACTCGAAGTGAACCCCCAGTTCGCTTCCGTCGCCCAGCAGTCTCTTGAATCCAGGCAGGTCGAAAGGCGTAGAGATAATTAGAATCTCCTTGATACCAGCCAGCATCAGTACCGATACGGGATAATATATCATAGGTTTGTCAAAGATAGGAATCAGCTGCTTGCTGATGCCCTTGGTGATGGGGTATAGTCTGGTGCCCGAACCACCTGCTAATACGATTCCTTTCATATCTTCTTCTTTATTTCTTTTTATGGTAAAAGTTCTTATTATACCTTTTTATTTTTATATGTTGCACATTCCACAGTCAATGCAGTCTTTGTGCGGAACAGAAAAACGTCTTTAAAAACGTGGCAAAGTTACTAAAAAATATTGAGCGGTGAAAATAATCAGCCTAAAATCTTCATATAATATAGGAAAAATATGCTTTCGGGGAAAAAAAACATCTCTTAATTTGGGTATTTTGCGATTTTATTGTATTTTTGCAGAACATTTAAGAACATTAATGAATAAATAAGATTAAGAATGGGAATATTTTCTAAACTATTCAGTCGTAAAGACGAAGATAAGAAAGTAGGTGGAATGGAAGACTACATGACCCTGGTCCGTGTATATTTCCAGGCAGCCTTGGCTTCACAATTAGGTATCACCAATCTGGCTATGCTTCCAGACCTCCGTGTCTTCAAGACCAGCCTCCATGTTCCTACCGTCAACAACCGTCTGGGCATCGGCGAGAAGGCACAGGTCAAGAAGATGATGAAGAACATCTATGATACCGACGATAACTTTTTCAAGGAGATTGATGCCAGCATCCGCAAGAACTGCCAGAAGCTCCAGGATGTCAATACCTATCTCATCCAGTTCCAGAACTTCACCCAGGATCTGATGATGCTCATGGGCAACCTGATGAAGTTCAAGCTTCGTCTGCCAAGCTTCATGAAGAAGACCCTCTATAAGCTCACTGCACAGACTGTGGACGATATCTTCAACAAGAACGATTTCTCGGATGCCAGCGTACTGAAGACCGTGGTTGGCTTGCGCCACTTCAACACCCGTCTGAAGTTCAGTCAGCAATGGGTTACCGATTTCACCTTCCAGGTACTGATGTTGGCAAAGAAGGAGCCACGTCCATCCGATGAAGAGGTGGAAAAGGCAAAGCAAAAGATGGGAAAGTAGCCAATATTCTCCCAAAAAGATAAAAAAAACAGGAGAATATTTGTTTTTTTCAAATTATTCTCTTAAATTTGTAGCCAAAAAATAAAAAGGCATGAGTGCTAGTGAGAAAACAATCAATACGTTTGCCACAAGAGTAAGGCAGATGATTCTCAAGTTTGAAGATATCAAGCATGAGAATGCAGAGCTGTATGCAATGGTGGATGAGCGCGATGCCAAGATCAAGGAATTGCAGGAGAAGTTGACTCAGGCAAAGCATGATTACGACAGTCTGAAGATGGCGAAGATGATGACGATTTCCGACTCCGACATGGAGACCACCCAGAAGCGCATCGCCAAGCTCATCAGAGATGTCAACAAGTGTATAACGCTACTGAGCGACAAGTAATAACTATTGAAGCGGAGGCAGATCAGATGGAAGATAAATTACAGATCAGATTACATGTATATGATACCGACCTCACGGTAAGAATACCGAGAGAGGATGAGGAGTATTATCGTAAGTCGGCTAAGTTGATCGATGAGATTGTCAATTCGTATGCGAAAATCTTCAAGGGGCGCAAGAGCGACAAGGAGATTTTGTATATGGCTCTCATCGACGTAGCTTTGAGATTCGAGAAGGAATCAGATAAAAATGATACCCAACCATATAATGATATTCTGGACAAGCTGACTGCGGAGATAGAAGATACCTTGGCTAAGTAAGAATATTAATAATTATAATACATATATGGTAACAATAATAGCGACCCTGGTAGCTCTCGTGTTGGGAGGTATCGTGGGGTATGTCATTTTCCGTTATGTCATTAAGGGAAAATATAATGAAATGATAGATGCTGCCAGCAAAGAGGCAGAAGTAGTAAAGGAGAAAAAGCTTCTCGAAGTGAAGGAGAAGTTCCTCAATAAGAAAGCCGAGTTGGAGAAGGAGGTGCAGCAGCGCAACTCCCGCATCCAGCAGAGTGAAAACAAGCTCAAGCAGCGCGAAATCTCGCTCAACCAGCGCCAGGAAGACCTCGGTCGCCGCAAGCAGGAGGTAGAGCAGTATCAGCAGCGCATCGACAATGAGAAGAAACTCCTCGCCGTAAAGCAGCAGGAACTCGAGAAGATGCAGAAGCAGGAGCAGGCTAAGCTCGAAGAGCTTTCAGGTCTCAGTGCCGAGGAGGCGAAGAGTCGCTTGGTAGAGAGCCTGAAGGACCAGGCTCGTCTTGATGCAGCCAGCTACATCAATGAGATCATGGATGATGCCAAGCTCAATGCCAACCAGCAGGCTAAGAAGATTGTAATCCAGACCATCCAGCGTGTGGCTACCGAGACAGCTATCGAGAACTCTGTCTCTGTATTCCATATCGATAATGATGAGGTCAAGGGACGCATCATCGGTCGTGAAGGCCGCAACATCCGTGCTCTCGAGGCTGCCACCGGTGTGGAAATCGTGGTAGATGATACTCCTGAGGCTATCGTTATCTCAGCCTTCGATCCTGTGCGCCGTGAGGTTTGCCGTCTGGCTCTCCATCAGCTGGTAGCCGATGGCCGTATCCACCCAGCCCGTATCGAGGAGGTGGTAGCCAAGGTGAAGAAGCAGTTGGATAATGAGATCATCGAGACCGGTAAGCGTACAGCCATCGACCTCGGTATCCATGGTCTGCATCCAGAGCTGATTCGTATCATCGGTAAGATGAAGTACCGTTCATCTTATGGTCAGAACCTCTTGCAGCATGCGCGCGAAACTGCCAATCTCTGTGCGGTGATGGCTTCTGAGCTGGGCTTGAACCCTAAGAAGGCAAAGCGTGCCGGTCTGTTGCACGATATCGGTAAGGTGCCAGACGAGGAGAGCGAGTTGCCACACGCACTCTATGGTGCCAAGATAGCCGAGAAGTACAAGGAGAAGGCAGATATCTGCAATGCCATCGGTGCTCACCACGACGAGATGGAGATGAACACCCTTCTGGCTCCTATCGTACAGGTATGTGATGCCATCTCAGGTGCCCGTCCAGGTGCCCGCCGTGAGATTGTAGAGGCATATATCAAGCGATTGAACGATCTTGAGGCTATCGCTATGAGCTATCCTGGCGTAACAAAGACCTATGCCATCCAGGCTGGTCGTGAGCTTCGAGTCATCGTGGGTGCCGACAAGATGAGCGATGAGCAGAGTATCAAGCTCTCTGATGAGATTGCAACCAAGATTCAGAACGAGATGACCTATCCTGGTCAGGTGAAGATCACCGTGATTCGTGAGACTCGCAGTGTAGCTTACGCCAAGTAAGAAGGAAGCAAGCGATAAAACGCGTTTTCATATATTCGAAGTTAAAATTGTCGTTTCTCTCCTTCATAGGATGAGGAATGTATTTGATAAAGTCGCTGTTCTCTAGGGGACAGCGGCTTTTTTCTTTCATATCATGTACGGCTACATTTATATAATATAATGTGATGAAAGCAGAACAGAAGATTTTAAAGCGATTCAATAAAGGATGCGTGGATTATCACCTTTTGGAGGATGGTGACCGGATTCTCATTGCCTTGAGCGGCGGAAAGGATTCCCTGGAACTGTTGCGCCTCTTGGCTCAGCGTGCCCGCATCTATAAGCCGCATATTGAGGTGGAGGCGGCGCATATCATCATGGATAACATCCCTTACGAGACCGACCGTTCTTATCTGCAGGCATTTTGTGCAGAGAATGGCATCAAACTTCATATCCTGCATAGTTCTTTCGATGAATCCACCGATCCCCGCAAGACCCGTTGTTTCCTTTGTGCCTGGAACCGCCGCAAGACGCTCTTCGAGTTTGCGGTGAATAATGGTTTCAATAAGATAGCCCTGGGCCATCACATGGATGATATCCTCGTAACTTTCCTGATGAATATCACCTTCGAGGGTTCTGCCTCCACGATGCTTCCTAGTCTGCGGTTGAAGCATTATCCGCTCACTATCATCCGTCCCCTTTGTCTGGCGCATGAGAAGGATATCCGTCAGGTGGCAGAGGAGTTACAATTCACGAAGCAGAAGGCGCTGTGTCCGTACGAGGAGACCACGCGCCGCAGTGATATGCAGCAGATCTTCCAGCAGCTGGAACAGCTGAATCCCGAGGCGAGATACAGTCTTTGGCGGGCGATGATGAATAGGGGATAAGGTCTGGCAGGTTTTAGCAGGTATCTCTGATAGTACTTACGATGCGTAAAGCGGCTTGTATCGCTTATTGCCTCACTATGGCACAACATTGCCCCTTACCAGGGCAATAATCTGCCATTGCCAGGCACAAAACGATGCGTCGGGAGGTTTTTATAAAAGCACCACTCTTCTTTTTACTCTTCACCCGCACAAATTCCTTAGATACAAACACTTATGCTATTTTTGTGAAGAGTGAAGAGTATTTTTGAAAGAGGCTTACTATTATCCTGCTTTTGAGTGCCATATATGATGATTGCTTACGTCATATATGATGATTGCTTACGTCATATATGATGCAAGCTCATGCCGTATATGGCGTAGGCTGATGCTATATTGAGTGTAGGCTGATGCCCAATATGCCTCCTGCAAGCACCCTATATGCCGATATCCGAAACCATCTTTCCTGGTGTTGCTACACTCTCGGGGAGTGGGTGATTTTTATGCTACCATCTCGGCGAGAAACAGCTTATTTCATTTCATCCGAGTTGAGTATGGTGATGGTCTTGCCCTCAATCCTGATGGCACCCTTCTCCTCGAATTCAGAGAGGCAGCGGAGGAGCGAGAACTTCTGGATGCCGAAGATATCTGCCATTTCCTGTCGGCTGACATC